>NZ_JABMCR010000258.1 GCF_013179555.1 Bacillus haikouensis | reverse complement strand
AAGGGACGGTGATAACTTCCTGGGCAATGCTCTTGGGAACTCCTGCAGAATCTGGTGTTCCAAGGGTGGAAGGACCTGATCCTGCAGCGACCAGCACTAAATCGGAATGGCCGTGATAACAGCCGGCGAACTTGATGATCTTATCTCTCCCTGTATAAGCACGGGCTACACGGATCGTGGTCATGACGGCTTCCGTACCTGAATTGACAAAACGGACCTTATCCATATATGGCATCGCTTCTTTAATCATTTTCGCAAACTTTACCTCATGGCGGGTAGGCGTCCCGTACAAGACACCATTTTCAGCAGCCTTTGTAATGGCTTCCGTTATATGAGGGTGGGCGTGACCCGTGATGATTGGGCCGTATGCTGCGAGGTAGTCGATATATTTATTCCCGTCTACGTCCCAGAAATATGCCCCTTTGCCCCTATCCATTGCAACTGGTGAGCCTCCTCCAACTGCCTTATAAGAGCGGGATGGGCTGTTTACCCCGCCTACGATATGTTCCAATGCATCTTTATGTAAGGATTCTGATTGAGTGAAATTCATTGAGTTACCTCCTGAATAATAGACATATATGTTTCCACATGCCAGTCTGGTTACCTCTACTATTGTAGTATGTCAGAGAGCTTTTTAGCAAATTGAATTCCAACGGAAAAATGAATGAAGAAGGGGAATGATTTTTTGCAGGTGTGCGTACATATACAGAGACAAGCCTGAAATGAGGGAATCTATTTGATATATGTAATAGCTTTTATGATTCTGTTTTGTATGATCATGAGTTTAAGAGCTTTATTCTATCCTTCCAGGTGGAAAGTTCACTATGTTTCATTCCATCACTTCTTCTTTTTGGGGATGTGCTATGTGACCATTATGATCGGGTTTGGTCTGTTGTTTACTCTATTAGAACTCGAAGGCATACCGATACTGGTTGAAAATGGACATCCTGTTTCTGGTGATTTTTTTGATCATGTATTTACAACGATGTATTTCAGCGGCATCACTTTGTTTTCTGTCGGATACGGTGATGTGACCCCTGTCGGTATTGGCAGGGGGATTGCTCTCATAGAATCCTGGCTAGGGTATACGATCCCGGCAGCGTTTGTCGTGAAATCGTTTATGAATTTTGACAAATAACCCCGTATGATTTGAGTTTTTCCTTCCTATTGGGTACGCTAACAGTAGAAACGAGTGATATGGAGGGGTTATGGTATGAGTGTTGAAACTGGTCAAAAAGCGCCGGAATTCGAATTGACGGCAAGTAACGGGGAAAAGGTAAAGTTATCCGATTACAGAGGTAAACATGTAGTGCTCTATTTTTATCCTAAAGATATGACTCCCGGGTGCACCACTGAAGCATGCGATTTCAGAGATCACCATGAAAACTTCGAGAAGCTTGATGCTGTAATTCTGGGAGTTAGTCCGGATCCGGTCGGGAAGCACGAAAAGTTTGTGGACAAGCATGGCCTGCCATTTTTATTATTGGTGGATGAAGACCATAAAATCGCTGAAGAATATGGAGTTTGGAAACTTAAGAAAAACTTCGGAAAAGAATATATGGGTATCGAACGCTCCACATTCATCATTGACAAAGAAGGAAACCTTGCGAAAGAGTGGAGAAAGGTCCGAGTGAAGGGACATGTGGAGGAAGCTCTTCACTATATAGAAGAAAACCTTTCTTAAGCCTATTTTTAAGCCTATTTTTCAAAGGATGAGGCTTTTGTCCATTCACATCATCAAGAAGGACATATAGTAAGAGTAGGGCAACCTCCTCAAATAAGTCAGTCTCATCCGTATAAAGGATCGATTTAAATCGGTCCTCTTTTTTTATGAAGAAATCAAAATATGATAAAATATCTTCAATAGGGATTGGGGGTTTAGTGATGAAAGTGGTTTTTACGTTTCAGCCCAGGGAAGTTTTTGCTGAGGATCTGGTTCGGCATTATCCTGAAGTTGAATTTTCATTCTTTAAAAAGATCGGGGAAGCTGAGCATGCATTACATCAAGCAGAGATCATTGTCACAATGGGAGAGGATCTGACAGATCGGCATATTGAGATTTCCAGCAGTCTTAAGTGGATCATGGTAACATCTGCTGGACTCGAGAAAATGCCTTTAAAAGCAATTGGAAAAAGAGGGATACTGGTCACGAATGCAAAGGGAATACATAAGATTCCGATGGCTGAGTTCACTTTTGGATTGATGCTGCAGCACGCCAAGCAGTTCCAAACTGTTCTAAAGCAAGAGGAACAAGGGATATGGAGCAGAAGGCTTCCGACCTCCGAACTGAACGGTTCCACTCTGCTCGTGTTGGGAGCAGGCGCAATCGGGAGTGAAATTGCACGAATCGGAAAAGCTTTTAACATGAAGACAACAGGGGTCAATTCAACAGGTAAGTCTGTGGAGCATTTCGATCGGATGTTCACTCTCGGGGATTATGAAGGATTCCTGCAGCAGGCTGACTATATTGTTGCTATACTGCCAAGCACAGGAGATACCCGATATATTCTTAAAGAGGATCATTTTGACGGGATGAAGAATTCGGCTGTATTCATTAATATCGGACGAGGTGATCTCGTTGAAGAGTCAATCCTTTTAGAAGCTGCAAGGGAAAAGAAGATAGGACAAATTTTTCTTGACGTTTTCGAGGTGGAACCACTCCCTGCCGATCATCCATTCTGGCAGGAAGAAGGGATTACCATAACACCGCATATGTCGAGTATCACTAAAATGTATATGCCGAGAGCATTTGATATCTTCAAAAAGAATCTGGAAGCATATAGTAATAAGAGTGAAGACTTCATAAATATAATTGACACAGAAAGGGGATATTAATATGAAGATTTATACGAAGTCAGGGGATAAAGGAACGACTTCACTTGTATACGGCTCACGGGTTTCAAAGAAAGATCAGCGGGTCGAAGCATACGGAACATGTGATGAGGCAAATTCAATGATTGGACTCGGGTTAAGCTATTTAAAAGCAGAGTACTTTGAAGGAAGAGAACAATTTGAAGGATTCTTTCATAAAATCCAGACGGTACTCTTTCATGTAGGTGCTGAACTTGCTACACCTCCGGGAAAAGATGTGAAGTGGAAACTTGAAGATAAGAACATCAAAGAACTGGAGGAGCAAATCGACTTTCTGGATGGGAATTTAACACCTTTAAAAAATTTCATCCTGCCAGGCGGGCATCCTTCAGGGGCTGCACTACATACAGCAAGGACAATCGTGAGAAGAGCAGAGCGGGAAGCGGTCGGCATCGGGGAAGATGTCAACCCGCTGGTGCTGTCTTATCTGAACAGACTGTCAGATTTCTTATTCGTGGCTGCAAGGTACATCAACCAGCAGCTCGGTGAACAGGAGAAAAATTTACACCAGCAATAGTAGAAAGATTGACAAATGGTACACCTGATTAGTACACTATTTATAAAGATTATAAAATAATAATTCTTATGAAAAGAGGTGCATGGCGATGTCACAAGAAGGACAATTAAAAGAAGCGATTTCAACATTGAAGGAAACCGGTGTCCGTATCACGCCTCAACGTCATGCGATTTTAGAGTATCTCATTGATTCAATGGCTCATCCAACAGCTGATGACATATATAAAGCACTTGAAGGAAAGTTTCCGAATATGAGTGTGGCTACTGTATACAACAACCTACGAGTCTTCCGGGAAGTCGGCCTGGTTAAAGAGCTGACTTACGGTGATGCTTCTAGTCGCTTTGACTTTGTAACATCAGACCACTACCACGTGATTTGCGACGGTTGTGGTAAAATTGTCGATTTCCATTACCCGGGTCTGGATGAAGTAGAGCAGCTTGCCTCCCATGTAACGGGATTTAAAGTAAATAATCACCGAATGGAAGTCTACGGCACCTGCACAGATTGCTCAACAAAAGAAACTCATTAGAAAGATGGTTCTCACAACCATCTTTTTTCTTTTGCCCTGCCGAATGACAGTTGACATCAATGAGAGGTCAATTTTTTTAAAAGTGTAATTTGGAACTAAAAACAAAAAGACCTCCATTCAGGGAAGGTCTTTGTTTGTGATTGACTATTTCTTTTTATTATAATCTTCATTAAAATCTTCGCCCTCGAGCTCAGGGTCCAGAGTCAGCGGTTCATTACAATACATACACATGTCTACACGGCCCAGGACCTTTGTGACCTTGCCGCAATTGGGACATGTAACCTGGACTGCCTTTGTAGATAACATTCCGATCCAGAAGTAAACCACAGTACTGCCGATTATAGCAAGAAAACCAAGAAGCATAAAAATAGTCATAACCCAAGGATGCTCTTTAAAATATATACCTACATACATAATGATGAATCCGATGAAAACCAAGCTTAATGCAAATGTACGGATTTTATTAATCTTACTGGAATAATTCTTAGCCATGATTGTCCCTCCTAGAAAAATACTATACCATATTTGGTGGAGTGAGGGGATAGGAAAACCATTTGTCGAAAAATGACTATATAAAGAGAAGGATATCCTGTTTCGATGTCGAAATAGTTACCAACCAATGATTGATGTGGAGGAGTTTTATATGGAAGACATTTTACGCCCGATTTACCAGGAGCGTACCAGCCATCCAAATACGCTAGGCGTCTTATTAATAGAACAAAGCAAGAAATCAAGTCCAGTTACTGATACATTCGATATTGTTTTATTTCTTATTGTACAAGAATCCGATGAACCGGTATTCGTTAAACATTATACTTATAAAGAACACAAGGCCGCATTACATATCGTCACAGAAGATAAACTGCGGGAATGGATCCTGCTGGGAACCAATCGCAAAGTGATCGATTGGCTGTTCAATGGTAAAATCCTGTTTGATCGAAACGAATATGTGCATGGCCTCAAAACTGAATTGAGAGACTTCCCCTTTTACGGAAGAAAAATTAAAATGGGAATGGAATTCGGAAAGTTGATCCGCCGTTATATGGATGGGAAGGTATTTTTTGAATCAAGGCACTATCTCGACGCCTATAATCATATCGTTCATTCACTGCATCATCTGGCAAGGCTTGCTGTAATCGAAAATGGGTTCCATCCCGAAGTGACCGTCTGGAATCAGGTGAAACAGATCGAACCTGAAATATACAAATTATATGAAGAACTTGTCACAAGCGAAGAGGAAATTGATAAAAGGCTTGAATTATTATTTTTAGCCAGCGAATTTCTGATCCACTCCCGGACTAAAGTGGCATCCGAGCACCTTGTTGCTATTTTGGAACAAAAAGACCAATGGAGTTTTCAGGAACTGCTTAATCATGAAGAAGCCAAACATTATTCCGTTGACCTTGGCATGCTGATCGAATATTTAACGGATAAAGGATTTGTTGAAATAGTCGATGTTGAAACGAAGGGTAAAGGTGTCTATCATCGTTATTATCGTGTTCCAAAAAAACTATAGTAAAATATTAAATTTTAATTGACTTCAATAAAGAACCTTGATATATTAGTAAATGTCGCTGCTGAACGACAAACGAGTCCGGTCAGTGGCGACATGAAATTTTTTAAAAAAAGTTGTTGACTTCGAGTTGATAACTTGATAAGATAAAAAGGTCGCTTCAAACGGAGCGCATCAACAAATTGAACCTTGAAAACTGAACAAAACAAGACAATACGTCAACGTTAATTCTAGATTTACCGCAACGATTGAATCGTTGCAAACAAGAGCTATTCAAACTTTTATCGGAGAGTTTGATCCTGG
>NZ_JABMCR010000257.1 GCF_013179555.1 Bacillus haikouensis | reverse complement strand
CTCTTGAGCAATTTCGGGACTTCCGCTGAAGCAGTGCATGATTCCGCCTACTTCTTCCGCCCCTTCTTCCCGGAGAATATCGACAATATCCTGGGTTGCATCACGGTTATGTATGACGATCGGAAGCTTCACTTTCTTTGCTAATTGTACTTGCTTCCTGAACACTTCTTTCTGAATTTCTTTAGGTGATTTATCCCAATGATAGTCAAGGCCCATTTCTCCGAGTGCGACGACCTTAGGATGTGAAGATAGTTCTTCTATCCAGACGAGATCCTCATCTGTCATATCAATCGCATCTACAGGGTGCCAGCCTATGCTTGCATATAGAAAGTCATAGTGTTCCACCAGCTCCATGGCTCTTTCAATGGTAGGACGGTCAAAGCCGACCACAACCATCTTTCCGACTCCTGCTTCCTTCGCTCTTGAAATAACCTCCTCCAGATCTTCATTGAATTGTTCAGCGTTCAAATGAACATGTGTATCAAATAACATGTGTGACACTCCTTGTATTCAAAATAATTTTATTATAAAAATGAGTAACAAGCATCTCAGTAACATAACATTTAGGTTACAAATTATGGTTGGAAAAGAAAATAGTGTACACGGACTCATTGCCCTTATTATTTACTTCTTCCGTTCATTGTATAGGCTTCTGGACAAATCTGAAAATATTTTGTTTCCATCCCTCCTCCTTTATTATCCTTACATATTTTTTTCTGAATACCTACCGTATAGGTACTGAAAATCTTCTTTTTATTAGTATTTGGATATAATAAAAAGGATGTTCCACGTGGAACATCCTTTTTATTCTGCTTATTTTATTTTTGTTCCGTTCGCTAAGGTTTGATCTACAGTCGCCAGAGAAAGCGTGCCCTTTTCTTCCCCTGCCAGAATCATTCCCTGTGAGAGTTCCCCACGCAATTTGACCGGCTTAAGGTTTGTCACGCATATCACTTTTTTCCCGATTAATTCTTCCGGCTGATAGTGTTTGGCGATCCCGGAAACCACTTGTCTTTTTTCGTAGCCAAGATCAAGTTGTATTTTCAGAAGTTTATCCGCTTTTTTGACCGGCTCGGCATTTATTACCTCCGCCACTTTAAGCTCTACTTTCATGAAATCGTCAATCGTGATTTCATCACTTTCTTCCGGATTATGATCTTCGGTTTTTTCTTCTTCAACAGGTTTGCTTCCCTGCATTTTTTCCTTGATGTAGTCCACTTCTTCTTGAAGGTCGAGTCGAGGGAAGATCGGCTCCCCTTTTTTCACGATTTCGGTTCCCTCAGGAATCGCACCGAAGGATTCCAAGCTCTCCCATGTTTGAAGTGTTTCATCATGCAGGTTCAGCTGTTCAAAGATATTCTTTGGTGTTCTTGTCAGGAATGGCTGCAGAAGAACGGCGACTCTGCGAAGTGATTCTGCAAGGTGACTCATCACGCTGCCTAATTCTTCTTTCTTCCCTTCCTCTTTCGCAAGCGCCCAAGGCTGTGTTTCATCGATGTATTTATTTGTACGGCTCACCAGCTGCCAAAGACTCGATAACGCAACCGAGAACTCCATATTTTCCATTGCCTCTTCGTACTTATTAACTGTTTCCCTATTGATGTCTAACAGGTTCTGATCGAACTCCCCATTGGAGTGAACATATGCAGGAATGACACCGTCGAAGTACTTGTTGATCATAGCAACCGTTCTATTCAACAGGTTACCGAGATCATTTGCAAGATCGAAGTTGATGCGCTCTACGAAACCTTCTGGGGTGAATACACCGTCTGAACCAAATGGAACTTCCCTCAATAAGTAATATCGCAGGGAATCAAGTCCGTAGCGGTCGATCAGCGTGACTGGATCGACTACATTCCCTTTCGATTTAGACATTTTACCGTCTTTCATCAATAGCCATCCATGGGCAAATACCTTTTTAGGCAGTGGGAGATCCAGTGCCATCAGCATGATCGGCCAGTAAATTGTATGGAAACGGACAATCTCTTTCCCTACCAAATGAACATCTGCCGGCCAATATTTCAAATAATTCTTATCGTTTTCGCTTCCGTACCCTAATGAAGTAATATAATTGGACAGCGCATCCACCCATACATAGATGACATGCTTTGGATTACCAGGAACCTTAACACCCCAATCAAAGGTGGTTCTCGAGACCGCTAAGTCCTCCAAGCCAGGCTTGATAAAATTATTGATCATCTCGTTCTTTCGGGATTCAGGCTGGATGAATTCAGGATTTTCGTTATAGTAAGCGAGCAGACGGTCAACATACTTGCTCATTTTAAAGAAATATGATTCTTCTTTTACCTTTTCCACAGGGCGTCCGCAATCCGGGCAGTTCCCGTTTTCCAGCTGTCTTTCGGTAAAGAATGATTCACAAGGAGTGCAATACCAGCCTTCATATTGATCAAGGTAGATATCTCCCTGATCGAGCAATTGTTTGAAAATCTTTTCAACAATGTCTTTATGACGTTTTTCCGTTGTGCGAATGAAATCGTCATATGAAATATCCAACTTCCCCCATAGTTCCTGTATGTCGCTTACAATTCCATCTACATAACTTTGAGGACTGACACCCTGTTCTTCTGCTTTACGCTGAATTTTCTGTCCATGCTCGTCAGTACCCGTTAAATATCTGACATCAAATCCGCGCATTCTTTTATAACGGGCCATTGCATCCCCGGCCACCGTCGTATAGGCATGGCCAATATGTAAATTTCCACTTGGATAGTAGATTGGAGTTGTAATATAGAAGGTCTTCAATTTTTCTTCCACTTTCGCTTCCTCCTCTTTCTTTCTATAATACCCACATAAATATTCGAGTGTCCCCGAATGGTATATAGTGGATTTTTGTCAAATCGCCTTACCTATCATCTTAACCTCTTATCTCATCAAAATATACCTAAAATATAACGTTTCTGCAACTACACGGTGTCACAGGTAAACGATGTCGAAAAGACAGTTGGTTTTTGTCGTTTTTTGTCGAATTATTAAGTTAATAAAGTTTTTTCGACACAATTGTTTTGATTACAATAATATTAAATTGGTAATACATTTATTTACAATAGATCGTAAAGCTTGTCATATCAACTTTCTTTCTGTAAGTAATTATAAAAAATTTACAAATATAATTATTGACGATAGATTAAATCGTTGGTATGATATTACCAGATACAGAAAAATGTCGAATATTGACGAACATTAAACAAACTAGAGAGATAAAATAAAATATTTTCTGGAGGAGAAATTACATGAAATCTACAGGTATTGTAAGAAAAGTTGATGAACTAGGACGTGTCGTTATTCCAATCGAGCTTCGCCGTACACTTGGTATTGCTGAGAAAGATGCACTTGAGATCTATGTTGATGACGAAAGAATCATCTTAAAGAAATATAAGCCAAGCATGACTTGCCAAATCACTGGTGAAGTTTCTGATGACAACATCAAGCTTGCAGATGGTAAATTAATCTTAAGCCGTGAAGGTGCAGAGCAACTAATTAAAGAAATCCAAAATTCTTTTCAAGCAAAATAATCTTTCATCATAAATAGAAGGGCTGAGTGGATACTCAGCCCTTCTTCTATTCAGTTTCCACATGAAACGCCTGATATACATCCCTCTTGGGAAGGTTTCTTTCTCTGGCAACTTCTTTGATTGCCAGTTTGGAGGACATTTCTTTTTCTTCTATATAATATTGAACATGATCTTGTAAAGAATAATCCTGCCACCACTCTTCATGCTCATCCTCAGCAGGGTGCTGATTCCCTTCAATGAGCAGACAGAATTCCCCTCTCACTTCCCCATTTTCGGTCCACAAGATTATTTCTTCCAAAGTACCGCGAATGAATTCTTCAAATCTCTTAGTCAATTCACGGCAAATGACAATCTTCCGGTTGCCAAGAGCCTGATGCAATTCCTTGAGTGTGTCCTTTAGTCGATGAGGGGATTCATATAATATAAACGTATCCGTCAATGAACGGAGTTTTTCCAATTCAGCACGTTTCTCTTTCTTCCCCCTATGTAAAAATCCATAGAAATAGAATGGCTGCGGCACTAAACCTGAGGCAATCAAAGCAGTCAAGGCAGCATTTGCTCCAGGAAGGGGAATGACGGACAGCCCATGTCCTATCGCTGCTTTCACCAGTTCATATCCGGGGTCGGAAATAGACGGCATCCCGGCATCACTGACAAGGGCAACGGTATCTCCCTGCTCCAACCTCTCGATAAGCTTGGAACCACTCGTGTCTTTATTATGCTCGTGATAACTGATGATTGGCGTATCAATTTCAAAATAATTACTGAGCTTCTTCGTATTTCTTGTATCCTCTGCCGCTATTACATCCGCTTCCTTCATGATGCGGATCGCCCTGAATGTCATATCTTCCAAATTCCCTATAGGGGTGGGGACAAGATAAAGGCTGCCTTTGCTACTTTCCTGAAAGCTTTTTTGCTGGTTCATGGGGAGATCACCTCCTGATTTATATAGTAAACCTATTCTTTTCCGTAAAGTATCTCATGCACTTCCAAAGAATATTCGTTGTTCTCATTGTATACAAACAATGGAGGAAGGACCTTCAAGTCAGGTTTGCCATCTTTAATTCCTTCAATTAAGAGCGTATTAGCCTCTTTTCCCTGCCTCGGATAGACGAGTCTCATCCGCTTTGGTTCCAGGCGGTGTCTTCTCATCAGTGACAAGATATCCATCAGCCTTCCGGGCCTGTGAACGAACGAAGCTTTTCCTCCTTGTTTCAGCAGGTAACTCGCTGCCTGGATCGTATCCTCCAATGTACAAAGAACTTCGTGGCGGGCGATGGTATAATGTTCGTTTGTATTTTGAATGGCTGTTGGCATCGTCTCAAAATAGGGAGGATTGCACGTGACGACATCATAATGCGAGTGATGAAGAAGTTTGTTTATTTCCTTTACATCCCCCAGCTTCATCGTTATCTGTTCCTGAACGCCATTGTACTGGATGCTTCTTTCAGCCATATCCAATAGCCTTTCCTGTATTTCCACACCGGTGATTTCAACTTCTGTCCTGGCGCTGAATAATAGCGGTATGATCCCGTTTCCTGAACAAAGGTCGACCACTTTGCCCCTCTTTAACGGCAAGTAACTGAATCCCGCCAATAACACGGCATCCAAGGAAAAGGAAAATACCGAAGGACTCTGGATGATCCTCATGTTTTCAGCAAGTAAATAATCCAATCTTTCATCTTCTTTTAATACAACCATGTGTTTCCTCCATCTGTGAATCCTTTTCAGGTAGAAACGTGAACCGCTCCTGTCCGCTGCGGACTAAATCGCAGCAAACTTTACAATAACAGTACACGAAATGGGCATTCAATAAAAAGGACCAATCCTGTCGAATGGATCAGCCCTTTTCTTTATCTTATTGTTAGCATTGAGGTCCGTCTTTATTTCTTGTTTAAGAAAGAAAGACAGAACAAGCAATCCTCGTCCTTGCGCGGACTTCCAAAGTGAATGTTGCAGATGTGGAAGCCTTCCTGGTAAAGCCGAGCAAGATTATCATATCCTTCCCCGATATCCAGTTGTTTATCTTCTAAGTCCGACTCGCCCGTCGTACCCGCAACGCCAGTTGTTTGTTCCTTTTTCGGTGAGTTCTCCGTCTGTTCCAGTCTTCGGCGCAAATGTTCGTTCTCAAGTTTAAGAGAATGATTCTCCTCGAGCATCTCAGCCAGGCACTGCTTAAGCTCGCCTAATTGATTATATAAATCACCG
>NZ_JABMCR010000256.1 GCF_013179555.1 Bacillus haikouensis | reverse complement strand
TTCATCCATTTCAAATTCTCCCTTACATATCATTCGCCTTCCTTATTGTCCACTTAATGGAAAATAATATGCATGGGTATGGAGGAGGAATTTGTTGTTTGCCAGGGGGATTAATTGTTACTTAATTAAGCCGGATTTGTGCCAGGAACAAAAAGCCGGATTTGTACCAGGAACAAAAAGCCGGATTTGTGCCAGGAACAAAAAGCCGGATTTGTGCCAGGAACAAAAAGCCGGATTTGTACCAGGAACAATAAGCTAGATTTGTACCAGGAACAAAAAGCCGGATTTGTACCAGGAACAAAAAGTCGGATTTGTGCCAGGAACAAAAAGTCGTATTTGTGCCAGGAACAAAAAGCCGGATTTGTACCAGGAACAAAAAGCCGGATTTGTACCAGGAACAAAAAGTCGGATTTGTGCCAGGAACAAAAAGTCGGATTTGTGCCAGGAACAAAAAGCCGGATTTGTACCAGGTACAATAAGCTAGATTTGTACCAGGAACAAAAAGCCGGATTTGTACCAGGAACAATAAGTTAGATTTGTACCAGGAACAAAAAGCCAGATTTGTACCAGGAACAAAAAGCCGGATTTGTACCAGGAACAAAAAGTCGGATTTGTACCAGGAACAATAAGTTAGATTTGTACCAGGAACAAAAAGCCAGATTTGTGCCAGGAACAATAAGTTAGATTTGTACCAGGAACAATAAGTTAGAATTGTACCAGGTACACCCACTCAACCAATTCACACCACTCCACTACAAAAACACAAAAAAAACATCACTCTATAATTGAGTGATGCTCTCCACTGCTACTGCAGGGCCTTTTTTAATGTTTCGATATTCTGTCTCATCAATGAGAAGTAGTCATCGTCTTCATCCCGATCTTCCTCAGTCAGAACAGATAAGTTATGAAGATGGAGGGATTTCGCCCCAAGCTCCTTCTGAACGACTTCCGTCAGGCGGGAGGAGACATTTTGTTCAAACAGAATGTATTGAACATCGTCCTTTTTTGCTTGATCGATAATTTTTTTCAATTCCTGCTGTGAAGGTTCATCCGATGTGTTCAATCCTGCGATGGCTTCCTGATGTAAGCCGTATCGCTCTTCCCAATAGCTGTATGCCGCATGTGATACATAGAAGGTTTTATTTGGAGCGGTTTCTGCCATCTTTTTAAAGTCAGCATCTAATGCATCGAGGTCACCGTTTAAGTCTTTCAGGTTTGATTGAAATTCTTCTTTATGTTCTGGCATTGTTTTAGATAAGGTTTCCGCGATTACTTCAGCCATATGTTTGGAGTATTCGGGATTCAGCCAAATATGTGGATCGACATCATGGTGATGTCCATGATCTCCTTCTGCATGCTCATCTTCGGTATGCCCATGATCGTCTCCTGCATGTTCTTCCTCATCATGACCAGCTTCCTCATGTTCAACTTCAATATCTTTACTTACAGGAACGACTTTAACATCCTCGTTTTCCAGAATTGTTTTGGACTTCTCGACAAATCCTTCAAGTCCCATCCCGACATAAAAGAAAATTTCTCCATCCGCCATCTTGATCATATCTTTTTGTGATGGCTCGAACGTATGCTCATCGGCTCCCGGGGGGTAAATGCTCTGAACTTCGACATGCTCCCCGCCGATTTTCTTTGTGAAATCTTTAATCGGATAGACAGTCGTATACACATCGAGTTTACCGTCTTTTTCTCCATTTTCATCGGAGGCGGCCCCGCAAGCCGACAGGAATAGAACGATTAATAATAACCAGCTTTTTCGAATATAGTTCAAGAGGGATCCTCCTTTAAGTACTTTAATAACAAACAGTAATGATTACGATTTAGCACAATGGTTATTGTACTATCCCCGAGAGCAATAAGCAAGACAAAACTTTTGGACGTATAACATAATATAAAAAGACTAGCTCCGGCTAGAGAACTAGTCTTTGTTCTGCTTATTCTTTGACGGCCATTCTTCCGGTACATGATCAATCCCGCCGGGATGGAATGGATGACATTTGAGAATTCGCTTAATTGTCAGGAAACCGCCGCGTATGGCGCCGAATCTGCCGACTGCCTGCATTCCATAATGTGAACAGGTGGGGTAAAATCGGCATGTTGGAGGCTTTATTGGAGAAATCACGATTTGATAAAATCGGAATAGTAAAAGTAATGCGCGTTTCATTAAATGATCTCCTAGGTTCTTTTCTTCTACTATATCAAAATCGTACCACCCATGAAAGAAGACGGATTTGAAATTGAAATAAAATTGTAAAGAGGGTTCGAGTGCCGTGTTGACGAAGTTTGGGAAAATGAGAAATCATAAAATCGGCTTAAAACAGATTAAGTTGATGAAATTACTATGAATTTACGTTATACTATAAGCAGAAACTAATGGGAGTGATTATGAATGCCATCAGTAGAAAGTTTTGAATTAGATCATAATGCGGTAAAAGCACCGTATGTAAGACATTGTGGAGTGCATAAGGTAGGAAGCGACGGCCTTGTCAATAAATTCGATATCCGTTTCAGTCAGCCAAACAAGCAGGCAATGAAGCCCGACTCTATTCACACTCTTGAACATTTACTTGCATTTACGATCCGTAAATATGCAGAGCCTTATGATCACTTCGATATCATTGATATTTCTCCGATGGGATGCCAGACCGGTTATTACCTGGTCGTCAGCGGCGAACCTAAAGTTGAGGAAATCATCGACCTGCTCGAAGCGACTATGAAAGAAGCAGTCGAAATTGTAGAAATCCCTGCAGCCAATGAGAAACAGTGCGGCCAGGCAAAGCTTCATGATTTAGAAGGTGCCAAGAAATTAATGAAGTACTGGCTGAGCCAGAGTAAAGAAGACCTGAAGCAAGTATTTGCTTAACATTTAAAAAAATCCACCGGCTTCTTAGTGAGCCGGTGGATTTTTTAAGTTGATAGAATGGAATTTTTAGAAGATTGACCGCGGCTGAATAAGCGGCAGATTCCAATCTGATGTATCAATTTACGATCTGTTTCACCTAAGTATGATCCATCCAGCAAATTTATGTTAATCATTAAATCATTTGGAAAAACGTCAACTCTTCAGAAACAAAACGTCCATAGGCTTACCGGAAAACGATTAAAACCGGGTTCCATTTCCACCCGGCTTTCAATATATATCCTATTGCTTTGTTTCCTCATCAGAATCTTGCTTATTTTCTTCCATGTGCTTTAGGTGCGGATTATTATCGAGCGGATCGACAGTATGTTTAACGGTCGTATATGCTTTGGATGTTGTCAGGGCACTAACAAATATCACGAGAATGCATATAACGACAGCGATGATCATCACGAGAGTTAATGACACAGTTCAACCTCCTTTTTTCTTCCTATTTTATCACAGAAAAAATAATTACGAGTTCATAAATCGTACAATATTTTGAATGGAATTTATAGTGTAAAGGTCCTCCTCCATTTTTAAGAATAGGCTGTCTCATTCTGGATGATTTTGGTATGATGAAAGAAACAGGGGAGGGGAGGAAGATAAATGAACGTATCCTCCATAATGGGGAAGCAGGTAGCTGAACTTCAGCGGACACTCAGTATGAATCTGTTGAAGAGTCAGATGTCCACCCAGGCAGCTCACGTGACGGTCATGCTTCAGGACATGCAGTCGGCAAATGACGCACCGCATCCGAGCAAGGGACTCAACGTTGATTTAAAAGGGTAAGGAAAAAGCCTTAAACAGAATTCTGTTTTAGGCTTCATTTATTCTATGGACGTTCAAAATCAGTGAAGGCTTTTACGTTCCAACCGCACACGTTCTTCACTGTTGGACCATTTTTCTTTTAACGTCTCAAATATGTATAGTCGAAGGAAATATTCCAGTTCTTCTGTTTCCATTTCTTGAATCAATTCAATGATTTCGTTCCTGGAAGTATCTTCTAAAATCGTAAGGGCAATGAGGTCTAAGTCTTCATCTGTACCTTTGATCCTGCCTCGGTACATCTCATAAATTTCTTCAATCAACTTCATGCACTTCACCTCCCTTTCATCAATTTTAACAGAATTATGATCGAATTACTCTATAATTTATTTTGTATATACCCGAAATTCCGTATCATAAGCATTTCTGCTTATAAATACAATTGTCTTTCTTATTGATACTATACTAAAGAATAATGACTTTATGCGTGAGATCGTTAATTATTTTCGCAATGTTAAAAGGGTTTGTAACCCAGCTAATGGCATTTGCAGCCTGCAGCCGGTTATGGAGCTTGTGAGAACTCCCTTGCCGCCTCTTTCCCCGGGAATCAATCATAACCTCCTCGGATCAGCTTGTTTTATAAATTGTTGATAGGAGGTATTTGCAATATGAATAGAAAACGGAGTATTGAGGAAAAAGAAAGATAAGAAAATCAAAGGGGTTGGAAAGCTTGGATGAACGTCATGATTATTATATCGAAATTGCCCAGGGTGAAATTTCAAGAAGTTCGACGGATTCGCCATGGAACTTTAAAATTTCGGCAACGGACGAAGAAATCACAAGGCTGAGGGAGATCTTTGATTCCAGTCATTCAATTGACTGGCAAAATTTCTACCGTGCACATGTTCCTTATATTCAGTATCACTTTGACCGTGAGAATGATGCTTACGATGAAAATCTCCATCAAGTGTATGCCATGATCCATGAACTAGGGGATGAGGATGCGAAAAAGCATATTGAAAGCATGGGGATCCTGGATGATCAAACACCCCGCTGAAAATAAAAGTGTTGGTTCCGAATTTAACTGTGGACCAATGCTTTTTATTTGTGATTAGATAAGAGTGGGGTGAATTCATATGGAACGCTTTATCGACGCTAATGGGTTAATAGTGGAGCTCGTATTCGAGAAACATTTCTTTGACCAGGAATCAAATCATGTACTGATCATTTGCCGTTATCAAAACAAATGGCTATTGACTCAGCATAAAAAACGCGGCCTCGAATTTCCCGGGGGCAAGCGTGAAACAGGGGAGTCACTTGAGGAAGCGGCAATCCGCGAGACATACGAAGAAACAGGTGGTGTGATCAAGGAGCCTGTTTTTGTTGGGGAATATAAAGTGTATGATGGACAGCCTTTTGTTAAGACCATTTTCTTTGCAGAAGTGGAAGAACTGGTGTTGAAACCAGATTACCTGGAAACTGACGGGTGCAAACTGTGGGAGGGTGAGCCGGCCGATATGCAGACACACCCTGAATTCAGTTTTATCATGAAAGACAAAGTGGTGGAATTGGCATTTAAACAATTGAACTTTATGACTTGATCCACTTTTTTTCAAGCTGCTCAACGACTTTATACATAATCGTGGCAAATACGGCAATAACAATCAGGGACAACATGACAAGCGTGAAATTGAATACCTGGAATCCATAGATGATCATATAACCGAGTCCTTTGGCCGACACAAGGAATTCACCGACGATGACACCGACCCAGGATAAGCCAACGTTTACTTTCAACGTGGAAATGATTGTCGGGAAGGAAGAAGGCAGGACGACTTCCTTGAACATTTGCCCCCTTTTTGCACCGAAAGTCATCATAACTTTCAAATAATTGGGATCTACCTCTTTAAAGGACGTGTATACGACGATAGTGGTGATGATGACTGAGATAATCGTACCCATCGCAATGATCGAAGTGAATCCCGGACCAAGGCCGACAATGAGAATCGGGCCGAGGGCCACTTTCGGCATCGCGTTCAGGATGACCAGATAAGGGTCTAATACCCTCGATAGAAAAGATGACCACCAAAGGAGAGCAGCTAACAAAGTTCCGAGCAATGT
>NZ_JABMCR010000255.1 GCF_013179555.1 Bacillus haikouensis | reverse complement strand
AAGAAATGTTCCCCTGTAAAGATAAGGATCATAAAGGCAAGCGATACGCCGACTACCAGCAGGTCTGATTGAGCTTTTACCCAGATGAAGGCTGCCAGGACAATGGCATCAAGGATGAGTGCAGACAGTACGATTACAGGGTTGGCACCCACTTTTCCTCTGAGATGCTTAAAGACGCCCCAATGGATCATCATATCCATGACAAGGTAAAGGATGGCCCCCATGGAAGCGATCCTGCTTAAATCAAAGAATATGGTCAGGGCCATTGCTGAGACGATCGTGTAGACAAGCGTGTGCTTTTGGATACTGCCCGGCATGCCGAAATGCTTATGCGGAATCAATTTCATATCTGTCAGCATGGCGAGCATCCGGGATACGGCAAATACACTGGCAATGATCCCTGTTATGGTAGCGATGATGGCAATAATGACGGTGAACCAGAGTCCCGCTCCTCCGAATGCAGGTCTGGCCGCTTCAGCCAGCGCATAATCCTTCGCTTTGATGATTTCTGTAAGGGATAAATTGCTGGAAACTGCCCAGGCAAGCATCAGGTAGACGACCAGACTAATCAAGATCGAGATCGTAATCGCCCTTCCTACATTCTTCTTTGGATGGTTGATTTCCGAACCGCTATTGGTGATGGTTGTAAAGCCTTTGAATGATAGAATCGTTAAGGCGACAGCCGCAATATAACCGGCCATTGAAGGTTCAGGTGGATTCGCGCCGCCTTCTGCCTGCTGAAACGTGAATCCTGCAACCCATAAACCGGCCAACGCAAACACGGCCAAGCCTGCAATCTTAACCAGAGAAGCGATACCGGTAAACGTCTGGATGAAACTGTTTCCTGAAATATTCACAAGGAAAGCAAACGTTAATAAGCCCACACCGAGTAATGGTATAAGGAAATTTGACTGTTCCCCATCAACAAGCTGCAGTGTATAGGTTCCGAAAGTCCTTGCCACAAGGCTCTGGTTAATGACCATCGAAAAAGCCATTAACAGCGCCGCAGAAGCCGTTAATGTTCCTTTTCCGTAAGCTTTCACCAAAAACATTCCAATTCCGCCTGCTGAAGGGTATTTGTTACTCATTTTTACATATGAATAGGCACTGAACCCTGTTACCATTCCCCCGGCAATAAAAATTAGCGGAAACCAGGAGCCTGAAAGTTCTGCCACTTGGCCGAGAAGTGCGAAAATCCCGGCACTGATCATCACCCCGGTTCCGAGTCCGATTGCACCGGTAAGTGATATGCTTTCTTTCTTGTAATTTGAACCTGACATGTTTCCACCTCTCCAGTTAGAATTTCTTGTGTATTGTTGTGTATACCACCAGTTTTTGCATATTAAATGCAGAACTCTCGAAAAATCGTTCAAATAAACCGTTTCCGGGTATAGATAAACGAAAGGAGTGAAAATAAATGCCGGTAGAAATTAAACGTGCATATGAAGAAAAATCAGATCAAGACGGTGTGCGTATTCTCGTCGACAGGCTTTGGCCGAGGGGAAAATCAAAGGGAGAACTGGGGATCGATCATTGGATGAAACAGGTGGCTCCCTCTCCTGACTTGCGCAAATGGTTCGACCACGACCCAGATAAATTTAGTGAATTTAAGGAGAAATATAAAGATGAACTCCGCCATGATGAAGAGAAAGCGGAAGCCATGGAAGAATTGAAGAAGATTGTGAAGAATCATTCCAAGGACGTAAGCCTGATTTATGGCGCAAAGGATTCCACCTGTAATCATGCGATTGTACTAAAAGAAATCCTCGATCACCAGAGGGTATAGCAAAACAGAAGGGGCGTGTGCAGGATGATGAAGTGCACACGCCCCGTCCTTCCGTCCCCCCCTCCTCTTCCCTCTTTATGTGAATGAACCAACTCGAAACAAAATTCATTGAAATGTAACATAATTGTCTTAATTGTTTTGAGTAAAAAGAATTCTCCTGCAAAAACGTTGAAATTCCAGCATCCCCATTGTTACAAAAATTTATTGACACCATTAAACAAGTATAAAATATACCAGTTATTTTCAAAAATTATCCAGCTATGGTTTTGAGCTCGGATGAAGGAGGTAAACACGGTGTAAACAACTTCATACGATCTCAGTGAAATTGGCCTTTGTGAACGCCTGTATTAAAAGGTTTAACCAGGCAACTTCCAGTAAGAGAGGAGTGAAAGGATGAGTATTCAAAAGAGTACAGACAGTTCCAGTCTTGCAGAAGTCATTGACAGGATTTTGGATAAAGGGATTGTGATAGATGCATTTGCACGTGTTTCTCTTGTCGGGATTGAAATAATCACGGTAGAAGCAAGAGTGGTCATTGCAAGTGTGGATACTTGGCTGCGCTATGCTGAAGCAGTCGGCCTCCTCCGTGATGAGGTTCAGGAAGAAGGTCTTCCCAAGCAGGACAATGAGAGAAACAACCAATTCAGCATTTAACCATGCGTAAATATAAAAAGCGATAAGAAAAGAGGATGAAAAGATGGCAGAGAAAGAAAAGACGGATAAAAGTGATAAACAGGAAGAAACGACAAATAATCAAAGCAAAGATGGAGGAAGGACTCCTATGAAAGTGAACTACGCCATCATCGGCGGTGTAGTAGGAGCCGGTGTCGGACTGCTCAGCCATCCCGAAACGGGAAAAAAGGTAGCGAGCGGACTGGGTAAATCAGAGGTCATGCGGATCGCAGGGTATGAATTGCGAAGGACGGCACAGGAGTTCATCACCGAACAGGCGATGGTGACCTTAAGGCAGACGGCTGCAGGGTATATGAACAAATATGAGAACGGCATATTGCCATTCAATAAGAAAAAAGAAGAAGCGGAAGATCAGCAGGAAGAAACATCTTCCGGACAGCAAAACGACGATATTGAAGAAATCAAAGAAGAAAACAAGAATCTTAATGAGCGACTGGATCGAATCGAAGAAATGCTCAGCAGTCTTGTGGAATCCAAAAAATAGTGAATCAGCTGCTATGAGCGTTTCCTAAGGGGGGATGACATGAGTAAATCTGCAGCAAAAAAAGCCGCCGGCAAAATGGCTGGAAAAGTCGTCGAGCACACCCCTGAACCGGTTAAGGAAAAAGTGAAGGACAAGGTCAAGGAAAAAGCCAAGGAGAAATTTGTAGAAGGCGTCCAGGACAAAGTCGAAGGCGGCATTCAATCCAAAGCGAAAGAAGCTTCCGAAAAGCTTGCATCGGCTAAAGAGAAGAATGCCGATAAGGTACACACTAAAGCTGAGGAAGCGAAGGAGAAAGTGCAGGATGTCCTGCTCTCGGTCCGGGAAAAGCTGGGTAATGCCAAGGAAGCCGGTGAAGAATTTCAAGAAAGGATTTCTTCATCGAACAAGGACAAATCCAGGCTCAAAGGAGTTTCGGATCTAAAAGGAGTCAATGATATCAAGAGCTCAAACAACATCAAGAGCTCTACGGACATCAAAAGCTCAACCAATATTAAATCATCGACAGATATTAAAACAATCAGTTCAAGATAGCAGCTTTGAAAGGAGAATGATCAATGGCAATTCAAAAGAGTACAAACAGTTCAAGTTTAGCAGAAGTTATTGACAGAATTCTTGATAAAGGGATTGTAATCGATGCCTTCGCCCGCGTATCAGTAGTGGGAATTGAAATTCTGACAGTTGAAGCAAGGGTTGTCATCGCAAGCGTTGATACATGGTTGCGATATGCAGAAGCAGTCGGTCTGCTTCGGGATGAGGTGGAAGAAAACGGTCTTGCAACCCAGGAAAATGAAAGAAGTTCACAATTCAGTATTTAAAGCCTGGCTGAAGGGAATGGAAAAAGGGGGTCCCATCGGATCACCCTTTCTCCCTTTTTCATGTCTAGAGTAAGGAGGCATTTATGAAAATCAAAGAGATCATAGCGAATGTATCTGATTTCTTCAATGAACATGTCGCACCCGTCCATAAGATTACTTCGGTTGAAGTAAGGGAAGAAGAAGGCTGGCGTGTGATGGTTGAAGTGATTGAAGAAAAAGAATACATGAAGAAATATGCAAAAGACGAAATGGTGGGGACATATGAAGCCCTGCTCGATAAAGAAAAAGAAGTGATCTCGTTCAAGCGGCTTGATATCCGTTACAGAAGCGCGATTGGACAGGAAATGTAGGGCAAGTGAGTAGGAGGGAAAGCCAACGTGACAGTCTTACGGAACAATAGCAAAAAAGACAGCAGGGCCTTGGTTCAGGATGATGAAACAAAGGAATTGATGACCCGTTCGCTGCACTACCTTAAAGCTGGTTATCCCGTACATTTTACAGGACCTTCCGGAGCAGGGAAGACTTCCTTTGCGCTCACTTTAGCCAAGAAAAGAAAACGCCCTGTCATGCTCATACACGGCAACCATGAGTTGAATAACAGAGATTTGATCGGCGATTTTACGGGTTATACAAGTAAAAAAGTTGTCGACCAATACGTACGCTCTGTTTATAAAAAAGATGAAAGTGTGACAGAGACCTGGAGGGACGGCCGACTTCTGGAAGCGGCTAAAAACGGCTATACACTCGTCTATGATGAATTCACGAGATCACAGCCGACGACCAATAATATCTTTTTATCCATTTTGGAAGAGGGAGTCATCCCATTATACGGAACGAAATTGACGGAGCCGTTTGTGAAGGTCCATCCGGAATTTTCGGTCATCTTTACAAGTAATCCTGCAGAATATGCAGGTGTATATGATACGCAGGATGCACTGCTGGACAGGATGATCACCATCCCGGTTGATTTCATGGACAGTGAAAGGGAAGCACTGATCGTATCGGAGAAAGCAGACCTTGTGAAAGAAGAAGCAAGGACTATCACCTCGATCATCTCTCGACTGCGTGATCAATGTACGAAGGAAAATGAACATGGGCCGAGCTTGCGAGCTTCATTGATGATTGCAAGGCTTGCCATTGAGTTGGACATTCCCATAGATGGGGAAAACGAAGAATTTCAACGTCTATGTGTCGATATAGCAGGAAATAGCATGACGCGCGGCATCGAAGCCGATAACCCCACAGAAAAAGCGGAACAGTTGATTATAGATGCATGCAGGGGCATGAACCGATAAACAAAGGAGAGTCTAACCCATGAGCCAAGAGAATGGAATTTATATATTTTGTGCAATCCAGACAGATAAAGAAGGACAGTTCGGAACAGTGCAACTTGAAGGAGAAACGCGTGAAGTCTTCACCATTCACTATAAAGATGCAGCGATGGTGGCGGCTGAAGTGCCGATGAAGATCTACCATCCGAAGAAAGACAATCTGCTTATGCACCAGGAAACGGTATCCAGCGTAATGAGCAGAAATGATACGGTCATCCCGATCAGCTTCGGAAACGTTTTTCAAAGCGAAGACGATGTAAAGGCACTTCTTGAAAACCTTTACCCACAATTCGAGAACCTTTTCCCGGCGATCAAAGGAAAAATCGAACTGGGCTTAAAAGTCATAGGAAAGAAAGAATATCTTGAAAAAATGGTAAAGGAACATCCGGAAATGGAAAAAATGTCTTCTCAAGTGAAAGGCAAATCCGAATCAGCGGCTTACTATGAACGCATCCAACTCGGAGGCATGGCCCAAAAGATGTTTGCCTCACTCCAAAACGAGATGAAACAGGAAGTATTTGTACCTCTTGAAGAAACGGCCGAGGCAGCAAAGGCAAACGAACCCTCAAGTGAAACGATGCTAATGAATGCGGCGTTCCTGGTCGATCGCGACAAAGAAGAATTATTTGACCAGAAGGTGAATGAAGCACATGAAAAGTGGAAGGATAAGGTCGACTTTCATTACAGCGGACCATGGCCGGCATATAACTTTGTCAATATCCGCTTAAAGGTT
>NZ_JABMCR010000254.1 GCF_013179555.1 Bacillus haikouensis | reverse complement strand
GGAATGGGGAAGATGCCTTAGCGAAAATCATTAAACTCTCACCCGATGTCGTCACCCTGGACGTTGAGATGCCAAAAATGAATGGAATAGAAGCTTTAAAAAGAGTAATGGCTGAGTGCCCTGTACCTGTCGTCATGCTTTCCTCCACCACCAAAGAAGGTGCCGAAGAAACTTTGAAAGCAATTCAGCTTGGTGCAGTTGATTTTATTGCCAAGCCTTCAGGTACGATTTCCCTTGACCTGCACAAAGTTCAAGATGAAATCGTCCAAAAAGTGTTATCAGCCAGCCAAGTTCCAATCACTAAACTATTGAAAAGCCGGACTTCAATTGAGTCTGATTCAAAAAAAGATTTTCATAAGGAACACATACCGAGGAAAGAAGAGCCTGGTACAACAAGCAGTTCTGCATTTAACTTAAATGACAACAAGAATAAGATCATTTTAATCGGAACCTCTACAGGGGGGCCGAGGGCATTGCAGCATGTGCTGACTGAATTACCTTCATCTTTAAACGCTCCGGTGCTTATCGTACAGCATATGCCTGCGGGTTTCACTAAATCATTGGCCGACCGTTTAAACTCGATTTCAAACATTCGGGTAAAAGAAGCTGAACAGGGAGAAGTCCTCCAAGATGGGACTGCTTATATCGCTCCGGGCGGATACCATATGAAAATAATGCAGGCTGAAACAATGATGAAAGTGCATTTGTCAAAAGAAGAAGAACCCCGAAACGGACATCGTCCTTCTGTTGATGTTCTTTTTGAATCCGTATCGAAAATCGATGACTACAATAAAATTGCTGTCATTATGACAGGGATGGGCACCGATGGTACACAAGGAGTTAAACAACTTAAGGAATATGGAAGTGTGAAGACAATAGCAGAGTCACATGATTCTTGTATTGTTTATGGAATGCCAAAGTCGGTGATAGCTGCAAACCTTTCAGATGATATTGTAAATGTGGATGAAATCGCTCAATCAATTATGAAGTACATGATGTAGAGAGGCGTGGAGCATATGGAAATGAGTCAATATCTAGAAGTGTTTATAGAAGAAAGTAAAGAAAATTTACAAGCCTGCAATGAACAATTACTTGAACTCGAAAAGAGCCCCGATAATTTGTCGATTGTAAATGAAATTTTCCGGGCAGCTCATACTTTAAAAGGAATGTCTGCCACAATGGGTTACGAAGACCTGGCAAATCTCACTCATAAAATGGAAAATGTCCTGGATGGGATAAGGAATGAAAAGATACGCGTTTCACCTGAGATTTTGGACGTTGTGTTTAAGTCGGTGGATGATCTTGAAGAAATGGTTCTATCCATTTCAAATGGAGGGGACGGAAAAAAGGATGTGACTGAAGTTGTCACACTTCTGCAAGCAATCGAAAACGGCGGAAGTATCTCCTCTTCTCAATCTCTTGCCCAAAAAGAGTCAGCAGCAGCAGTAGCAATGGATGCTTCAATTAATTACGAAGCGTTTGAACAGACAGTGATCGAACAATCATACGAACAGGGGATGCACTGTTTTGAACTGTCCGTTTCATTGAGGGAAGATTGTCTCCTGAAAGCTGCGAGGGTATATATGGTGTTTGAGGTGTTGGAGAAGATTGGGGAAGTGATTAAATCCGTACCAACAGTAGATAAGCTCGAGGAAGAACAGTTCGATCAATCTTTTACAGTTACAATCGTAACCAATGAAAGTTCAATCGACATTGAAAAGAAAGTGTTAAATGTGTCAGAGGTTGAAAGGGTCGGCGTCACTGAAATAACTCCGGAGACTCTGCAAAATCAGAATGCCATACATAAAATAGAAGAGCAAAAGCCTGAGAGTAAGGAAGTAATTGCTTCACAAGAAAAGCCTGTGAAAGGGAAAGATTCGAATTCTCCCAAAGAATCCACAAGATCTACCTCCTCAAATAAAACGATTCGGGTAAATATAGAACGGCTGGATATTTTAATGAATTTGTTTGAAGAGCTGGTCATAGACCGGGGCAGACTGGAACAGATATCAAAGGATCTCAATAATGCTGAGTTGAATGATACTGTTGAAAAAATGACCCGTATTTCAGGTGATTTGCAAAACATCATTCTCAATATGAGAATGGTGCCTGTTGAAACGGTTTTCAACCGCTTCCCGCGAATGGTGCGCCAGCTTGCCAGAGACTTGGATAAGAAAATAAATATTGAAATCATCGGTGCTGAAACTGAACTGGATCGAACGGTCATCGATGAAATTGGGGATCCGTTGGTTCACTTGATCCGGAATGCGATCGACCATGGGATTGAAAAACCGGAAATTCGCCTGAAGAAGGGAAAAACTGAAGAGGGGACTGTCAAGCTTAAAGCGTATCATAGTGGAAATCATGTATTTATTGAACTGGAAGACGATGGTGCAGGAATCAACAAACAAAGGGTATTGGAGAAAGCGATTCAAAAGGGGATCGTCAGTGAAGAAACAGCAATTACACTGACGGATAGACAAATCTCTGAATTGATTTTAGCTTCCGGTTTTTCCACAGCAGAACAAATTTCAGACATCTCTGGGAGAGGTGTGGGACTGGATGTCGTGAAAGCAACGATTGAATCGCTGGGTGGATCCATCACCATTGATTCCACTGAGGGACAAGGATCACTGTTTTCTATTCAACTACCATTAACTCTTTCTATCATTTCTGTGATGCTGGTGGAAATCGCGAAAGAGAAATATGCTGTACCTTTATCTTCAATTATTGAAACGGCCATCGTGAAAAAGGACGAAATCATGAAAGCCCATAACCAGAAAGTGATAGATTTCAGAGGGAAAGTAGTGCCGCTGGTTTTCCTTGAAGACGTGTTCGAAGTACCTAAGGAAACAACTGACGAGGAAGAGTTCTATTCAACTGTTATTGTTCGAAAAGGGGAAAAAATGGCTGGTCTCGTTGTCGACTCCTTTATCGGTCAGCAGGAAATCGTATTAAAATCGCTGGGAAATTATTTAACAGATGTATTTGCCATTTCCGGTGCAACAATTCTTGGTGACGGACAAGTGGCACTGATCGTAGACTGCAATGCATTAATTAAATAGGAGGTAAAGGCAATGAGTGAAATGACAGTATCAACTGAAGATCTTAAACTAATTGTATTTCAGTTAGCGGATAAAGAGTATGCCATCCCTGTAAATCAAGTACGGTCAATCGAGAAACTGCAATATATAACCAGAGTGCCAAAGACCCCTGCTTATGTAAAAGGTGTCATCAATTTGCGTGGGGTTGTAACTCCGATCATCGACTTGAGATCCAAGTTTGAATTGCCGCGCGGTGAAGATTCTGAAAGCATGAGGATTATCATAGCAGGTCTCCAGGATAAAGAAGTAGGATTGATTGTAGATGCCGCAAATGATGTACTTGATGTCTCAAGGGACAGTATTGAACCCCCTCCTGAAGTTGTCGGAGTAACGGAGGCAGAGTATATCGGCGGAGTAGTCAAACAAGACAGAAGATTACTTATCCTGCTCCATCTGGACAAAATCCTTCAGTCATTATAGGAGGCAGCTTATGGGCTATGAACAAAAAATCACTTCCATGCACCTGGATATTTTAAAAGAGATTGGGAATATAGGTGCTGGTCACGCAGCGACAGCATTGTCGACATTATTAGATAGAAAAATAGATATGAAGGTTCCGCACGTGAAGATCGTTTCGTTTGATGAAATGATGGAAATGGCCGGCGGAGCAGACAACGTTGTTGTTAGTGTATTTCTGAGAATTGAAGGAGATGCACCTGGCAGCATGTTCTTCCTGCTCCCGCTTGCACAAGCATCTGCGTTTGTTAAATTGATGATTCATGACGAGCATTTTTCATTTGAAGCGTCTCCTCCTTCGGAATTGGGTTTATCTGCTATGCAGGAATTAGGAAATATTCTTTCAGGATCGTATTTATCTTCTCTGTCTGATTTTACACAACTCAACTTACTGCCTTCCGTACCCTCACTATCAATTGATATGGCAGGTGCAATCATAGGCTTCGGGTTGATTGAAATCTCACAGGTAAGTGATTATGCCATCGTAATAGATACTGCATTAAAAGAAGTAACAGCAGAAGATGCTGAATTCGTAAATGGACATTTCTTTCTGCTTCCCGATCCAGATTCTTTTAATATTATATTTCAGTCCTTGGGCATGCACGAATGATTAAAGTTCAGTCTGTAGTTAAAGTGGGTATCGCTGATCTGAAAACACTGAAAGAAAATGGTTCAATACGTACTTCGGGATTAGGCTCTTGTGTAGGTGTCGTTCTATATGATGATTATTTGAAAATAGCCGGCATGGTCCATGTGATGCTTCCGAGCTCTTCCATTTCCAAAGAAAAACCGTTGAATGCAGCTAAATATGCTGATTCCGGTGTGGAAGAGTTAATTCGCAGGTTAAGGGATATGGGGGCAGGACTGAATAGGCTGAAATGTAAGATGGCAGGGGGGGCCCAGATGTTTCAGCTTTCATCTAAGAGTGAATTGATGAGAATAGGACCTCGTAACATAGAAGCTGTTAAAAAAGTGCTGTTGAAAAATAACATACCCGTCATCGCCGAGGATTTAGGAGGGAACAAGGGAAGAACAATAGAATTCTTTGTTTCTGAATCTACTCTCCATATCCGTACAGTAAATGAAGGGACAAAGGTGATGTAAGATCACCAATTCAAAATACATTAGGAGGAGGAGTCTTATGTCTCAGCAACCCGCTCGAACTGAAGAACAATACTATTGGGATAAATGGATTACAAGCCGCGACACACTGGCGGGTGACCTGTTAGTGAAAAAATATATGCCTTTAGTGTCATATCATGTAGCGCGGATCTCAGTCGGACTGCCGAAAAACGTCTCGAGAGAAGATATTAAAAGTCTTGGGTTGATGGGATTACTCGACGCCCTTCAAAAATTCGACCCTTCCAGGGATCTTAAGTTTGATACATATGCTTCTTTCCGGGTAAGGGGGGCGATTCTGGACGGCTTAAGGAAAGAAGATTGGCTCCCGAGATCCACAAGGGATAAAGCTAAAAGGATTGAAGCGAAGATCGTTGAACTTGAACAACAACACCTCCGCCATGTTACAGCAGAAGAAATTGCAAGTGAATTAGAAATGTCTGTAGAGGATGTATATCAAACAACGAATGAGCATTTTTTTGCAAATGTATTATCGATTGATGATCAGCTTACAGATGATGACCATGAGAGCCAGACATATTCATTGAAAGATCATAAAACAATCTCACCAGAAGAGGAAGTGCTAAAAGGTGAGAGAATGACTGAATTGGAACAAACAATCCAAAAACTTTCTGAAAAAGAGCAGATTGTGTTAAGTTTATTCTATAAAGAGGAATTAACATTGACAGAAATAGGAGAAATTCTGAAACTTTCCACCTCTAGAATTTCCCAAATACATTCTAAAGCTATATTCAAATTGCGTAATCTGCTCGACTCTTAACTTTTCTCAGAAATGAGGTAAGAACGATGAGTTTAAAAGCAATTGAAATGCAAATTGCTCTGCCAAGGACATTCGATGCAGCAAAGCAGGCTGAACACCTTAATGGAAATCATCAATTGACTCAGAGCGCGGCAAGTTTACAACTTGAAAAAGAACTGCGTAAAAAGAGGCATACAGTACAGGAAAGTAAACAAAAGGGATTAGTTGCACTTCGAAAGGAAAAAGAATAGGATAAAGCGGAGAATAGACAGAAGAGCGATGAAGATTACTCCGATGATGAAAATGATCACCCTTATAAGGGAAGAAAGATCGACTACTCTGGTTAACTGCATATCAGCTGAAAGACTGCTCCTGTTTTGCGTGATAAGGACGGTCTTTTTTATGGCATATAATTAAAATCAACTAAAAAGGGTG
>NZ_JABMCR010000253.1 GCF_013179555.1 Bacillus haikouensis | reverse complement strand
GGGGAGGAAGGATGAAAACGGATGATTTCAGAACTTGAAAAGTCTGAATACTATAAGTGTAAAGAATTAATATATGAAGAAGGTCTCTTAGAAGCAAAAGCTGTAATCGAAGGAGAGAATGCTGGCCGCATATTTGTAGATGATATTATTGCTCCTGCGTCTGGATTTATTTGGTTGGGGAGTAATAATGGTTTTATCTTTATCGGTAACGAAGAAAATGACGGATTTAATAACGAATTATACAATTTTTTTAATACAGTAATCAAACCTGATGCCAATAAAGAGGGTTTAACGACTTTTGAAGTGATGGGGAATCATTCCAAATGGAATAAGACTATCAAAAAAATATTTGGCGAAAATGTGATAGGTTACAATCAAAGGGTGTATGAATTAAAACAGAATGATTATAGAAAGCAGAATGAACCTGAAAGAGAGCAAGGATATAAAGTTATGAAAATCACTAACAACATCTTGGAAAACAAAGGTGATTTAACATTTGAAAACATTGAATTTTTACATTCGAAAATTCTGGAGTTTTGGACTTCATTTGAAAGATTTTTAGATTGTGGTGTTGGGTATATTGCTGTTTATGAAAACGAAATTATAAGCGCTTGTTTTTCAGCCGTAGTAGCCGGAAATGTGCATGGCATAGACATTGAGACTTTAAAACATCATCAAGGAAAAAAACTTGGACAACTGGTGGCTCATTCCTTTGTGAAAGACTGTATAGAAAATAATATTACTCCATATTGGGATTGTATGGAGATAAATAAACCTTCTGTTTCTGTTGCAGAAAATATAGGATTTGAAAATAAATTTAATTATATTTGGTATAGCATATCTTTTAAATAAATTTCTTCTATATCTAAGGAGGCTATAACTAGAGATGAGCCACTGATCTCCCACTCTTGCCTTTCAATTATTGGGCAGGGGTAAAACATAATTACAATTATTTAGGGAGTTGTTGATCATTAATAAATTCAATATCCCAATTTTGCTTACGTTCCTCCTAAGTTTCATTGGAGGAAGCTACCTTATCTTACGTTTAGATAATATTAGCAGTAATATAGTAATTTTATTAACGTTAACTTTAATCATTCTACCTCCAATGAGTATCTATTGGTTATTGATACGTCCAAGATCAATGCCGAAATTATTTGTATATCTTTCATTTATCATATGTTTGGGAGCTTCCTATTTAATAATCCCTTCTTCACAGAAGGGATTATTAAATCAGATTTTGATTTGGCTACTACCTATCCTGGAAGTTATTATCGTGATTGTAGTTGTGTATAATATTATTAAAAGCATAATTCGCTTTAAGGAAAGCAATAAAAGTAAAGAAAATAATTTTCTTGAAATAACGAGAATGTCACTTGAACCCAAACTAGGAAATGGTTTTGTTTTAGGGGCGATTTTAACAGAACTAAGTGTTTTCTATTACTCAATAATAGGATGGTTTAAAAAACCAACCGTGTTTGAAAATGAACAAATTTATTCTTATCATAAGACTTCACAGATAAAGACTATTGTCATCGTATTTTCACTCCTGATTACATTGGAAGGAATATTATTTCATCTTTTTATCCAGTTATGGAGTGACGTTGCTGCGTGGATTTTTACTATACTAAATATTTACGCTTTGCTTTATATGATAGGGCTATATAGTTCTGTAAAAATTTTGCCTCATATTATTTACATTGATAAGCTCATCATTCGCCTTGGATTTCAGAGCTGTATTGAATTGGATATTAGAAATATAGAATGTATAAAAACTGCTAAAGAAAAAGGTGGAATTGGAGAAAAAACACCTAAAGAAACGTACTTTGCTATGGTGAATATGGATTCTCCACAGTATGAAATTTTTTTAAAAGAACCTGCTTTAATGAAAAGTTCATATGGAAGAACAAAATATGTTAAAACTGTTATATTCAGGGCTGACAAACCATTAAAAATGGTTGAGGAGATAAATTCTACTATTAAGTCTTTAAGTAATGGATAAAAAGATAATTGTTCAACAGGGGCATATCTTCATTCTATCGGGCGCTTTAACGGACAACGAAAAAAGCCTAATTTCTTAACATTGAAAGTGAAAATGCAAAGGTTGAACAGCTTGCTGGTGAGCTTGAATACTCATTGAAGTAAGTTGTTATTTATGGTGAAAAAGGAGGATTACTTTGACAAACAAATCAAAATTTACTTATATAATATTATTTGTATTACTCCCTATTTTTTATTTAGTTGGCTCTTTTATTGTAAGGTATCTTATACTGGGTAGAGATTTTTCTTTATTCTTTAGTGATTCCTTCGGTATTTTAGGTATGTATTATGTAGTTGTAAGTATCATCTTTATGATTACAACAAATATTAAAAATGTAAATCTAAAAAATATATAATCTAGTTTGTATTTTAAGGAGGGTGGCTAAGGCACTCTCTTTATTTTTTGATTAATTTCAAAAAAATAACATATCCAAAAATGTTAAAAGAATCAAATAACGACCGAAACCAATCAGTAAGGGACCGATCCTTAAACAGATAATTTTGTCTAGGGTTCTGTAGAAAGGTTGATTGTATATTTAGTCCTTGTTCAACAAACGGGCCATTTAATTGAATAGTAATGGATATTTATTAACATGCATTACTAAGAATTGTAACCTTACTTTTCAGAAAAGTTAATTATAAGCTGTATTTGTCTTTTAATAATTTTCAATTAACCATTTACATAATTGCTTGAATATTGGATAATGTTACATAATATTAAATGCGATGAAGAGAAGAGTAGGTAATGTTAATCTTTTTTAGAGAGCTCCGGTTGGTGAAAAGGAGTAAGGATTTAATTATTGAAGCAAGCCTCGGAGCATCACATTGGAGCTTTACCAAGGGATAGTGTGACGGGTACTCCCGTTATAGAGGAAAGGTATAAGCAAAGATTATATTTGCCGTACCTAATAAGGTTAATATGGTGACATATTAATAAAATGGGGTGGCACCGCGATAATAATCTCGTCCCCAAGACAAATGTCTTGGGGGTGGGATTTTTTTGTTTACTTAAAAGAAAAATAATAAAAAGTGAGTCTGGTAAATTTGAAACGCTTGATAGAACCCTAAAACCCTATCCTTCTATTTTATCAAGGTATAGGAGTAGGAGCATAAGTTTGATGTGGCACCTCTGATATAATCCCGTTAAAGTATTTCAGTATGTTTATTTATTTGGAGATTATAGTAGTGAATTTTATCCAGAAGGAGAATGTTTATGGCTCAAATATCAATTCAGGAATTAAATGTGAAAAATATGTATGAATGTCTAAAGCTAAAGTTAGCGGAGGATCAAGTTGATCGAATTGCTCCTAATGTTTACTCAATTGCAGAGTCTAAGGTGAATTTCAATTTTACACCCTACGCAATACATTTGGATGAGGAAGTTATAGGTTTTGTGATGACGGAATATGATCCAAGCGAGATTGATGAGAGAAAGCATTGGATTCCAAGGTTTATGATAGATGTATCTTATCAAAGAAAGGGATACGGGAAAGAGGCGATGCAACAAGTTATAGATATGCTCAAAGAGAATGCTGACTGTCAATATGTTGGCTTATCAACAGAGCCTGATAATTATTCTGCACTTCAATTCTATGAGTCACTTGGATTTTTCAACACAGGCGAGTTGTTAGAGGAAAGTGAAACTATTTTACTTTTTAAAGTTAGAAGGTAACCTTCGATAAAACCTTATTTGGAAAAACACGAGTTATTTATCTGGGAAAAGTGAGCAATATCCTTCTTAAACAAACGGCGATAGTATATGTCTCTGGGATTTCTTTTATTTATTTGGGCGTTTGCTGAACAGGCAGCCGCCCTTTATTCAACTAAAGGGGCAGGTTAATTGAATATGCTAAGGTCGCAATGTAGGGAAACAGAAAGGTTTGATACTATTGAAAAAATTTATTGTTTTTATGCTTTTTGCAGTTTCACTATTGGTAGGATGCGGAATAGGTGATGCACAAAAAGTAGGGGTTAGTGGTGAAGCCTTGGATGAATATGTAACAGAAGCAAGAATTGAGAGAAGAATACAATCCTTAGAGAGACTCAACTCCGAGCAATCATTAGATAAAGAAAACATAAGAGCTAATGCGATAGAACAATTAATTGATGAATACATTCTAATGTATGAAGCAAAAGCCCAAGGCTTTTCTGTATCGGATGAAGAAGTTCAAGAGGTTATTGAATTTAATATAAAGACCGCAAAAGAGGCACCAAACGAAAACTTCAATAAACTTCTTAACGAAATGGATATGACGATAGAAGAATACTACAAAGAATATGCTTATGAATCTATAAAAGGAAAGTTATTGGAAAATAAACTGTATGATGATATAACATCTAAAGGTGAAGTGTGGAATGAATTCAGGATGAAAGTAATAAATGATTTTAGAGAAAAAAATGATACTCAAATAAAAAAACTTAATGAAAAAGTAAATTAATATGAACAGAGCATTATTCCATATAAGGGGGCAATAACAGAAGATCCAGCCAGATGATATCTGGTTATTTCTTTATTCAGCTATAGGAGCAAGTTAATGGTATAACAAAATCTGTTAATTTCTTATTATAAACGAGGAGAGGAATAGCCTTTATTTCTGGATAATAATTTATAAGTGAAGAGATTGTGGAAGGGGATTTTAAGTTATGCTGCGTTTTTACTGCGAAGAAGATAAGGGGAACTTAATAAAACTAATTGAAAAAATGGAAATTAAAGAAGGTGTAGGAGAATTAGAAGAGGTAATTGCAAACTCACAAAAGATAATGTTGTATGACCAAAATGGAATTAAGGGATTCTCTTACTATTCCACTTATAATAATGATGAAGAGGATATTGCTCAGATAAGTTTATTTGTAGACTTTGATTATCGACTGAGTGGGAAGCTGATTTCTGAAAGCGACTCTGATTTTGTGAGTGTCTATATGAGGGTGGAATCAGAAAACCCTATACCATTCGCTGAGAAAATGGGTTTCACAAAATGGTGGGGTTCTCCCGAATTGATATATAGAGGAGGAGCTTTTCCTAAAACTGATGTAGAGTTTGTTAAATATGAGGAAAAGTTTTTTGAAAAGTTTTTAAAAGTTGTACAGGACTCTTATTATGAGTTGCACGAAATAAATGATATGAAACCATATTTAGCTCCCGAATATAGCGTGAATGAATATAAACTTAACAATAAAGATAACGTTTATTTAGTTCTTGATAATGAGGAAATAGTCGCCTCTGTTACTACTGGTAAAGGCGAAGTAGACAATTCAATGGTAGCACCAAGTTATCAAGGAAAAGGTTATGGACGTAAGGCTCTCCAATTCGGTATGAACAAAATGTTAGAAGAGGGTTACAAGGAAATTCGTATTTGTTTTGTAGAGGGAAACAAAAATGCTGAAAAGTTATACACTTCAATAGGATTCAAACCGCTTCACAATACACAAGTGTATCGAAAATTTTTATGATGATCTTTTTACTTTCTTATTTATTCATCAAAATGAAAATGCTTTTCATCCGTGGTTAGAAACATTAGCATGACCACACTCTCCGCTCTTAGTAAAATAGTAGGTGAAGCTAGTGTTTTGATTGTACCACAAAAAGAAAACACTCGGCCAAAGGTGCTTCCCCCCAAAAGTTAGAGTTTCTATTATGCAGCTGATTGGCTGGAGTGAGTTCGATATTCAACAGGACTCATCCCAGCCAATCTTTCTTTTAACCTGTCATGATTATACCAGTGAATATATTCATGAATTCGGCTTTTTAAATCTTCATAGCCTATTAGTTCTTCACCATAATACATTTCTTGCTTTAAAACCCCAAAGAAATTTTCCATCGAAGCATTGTCTGCACAGGTTG
>NZ_JABMCR010000252.1 GCF_013179555.1 Bacillus haikouensis | reverse complement strand
TAAATATTCGTCTGGTGACTATGGCGAAGAGGTCACACCCGTTCCCATGCCGAACACGGAAGTTAAGCTCTTCAGCGCCGATGGTAGTTGGGGGCTCTCCCCCTGTGAGAGTAGGACGCCGCCAGGCAAATAGGAAAGAGTAGCTCTTGGGAGTTACTCTTTTTTGTAGTGGCCGGATTTGATTATAAGTCTGCTCCTCTGTATTTGACCGCATCGATTTTCATGAATATATCCTTTTTCATTATTTAAGCCCGTTTTTTTGTCCTTTTTTATTCAAAATCTTATAAAGACATGAATGAATGGTCAAAATTCCTCTAAAATGCCTTCGCTTCACTCCACATTCAATCATCGCTCGATTGCAGCAGCTATCCACTTATTATCGAAAACGATGATTTTATTATCACCATTCGAAAGTTAATATCGAAACCAGAATTTCAATTTTTGCATCCATCTTGAATTTTGCAAAACATCACCCTTATTGTCATAATGGACAATTTATTTTTGAATAAGTTCTCAGACTGAAATAAGACAGGACTTTGCACGGAGGCGTTGAAGAATGACTACCAGAGCGTATATGGTCAACAAGCGCTCAAAATTGCTATCATCCATCACCTGAAGTATCATTTACATAACAAGCAGTTCAAGGAGGGATAGTGTGTCTTCAATCTATGATTTTAAAGTGGCAAAATCGAATGGGGAAGAGACGACTTTGGCCGATTACAAGGATCAGGTATTGCTCATTGTGAATACAGCAAGTAAATGCGGGTTTACTCCGCAATTTGAGGAGCTGCAGGGACTGTATGAGGATTATCGGGAAAAAGGACTGGCAGTACTGGGGTTCCCGAGTGATCAGTTCATGAATCAGGAATTTGATGATCAGGAAGAAATCATAGAGTTTTGTCAGGTGAATTATGGAGTGTCGTTTCCTATGTTTAAGAAAACAGATGTGAAAGGAAAAGATGCTCATCCCTTATTTAAGTTTTTGACGAAGGAAAAGAAGGGATTGCTGCTTTCCGATATCAAGTGGAATTTCACTAAGTTTCTTGTGGACAGGAACGGCGAAGTATATGAACGGTATTCGCCGCAGACGAGCCCTCGGAAAATTGAAAGTGATATTCAAAAGTTATTGGAAAGTTGATTGAAAGAGGAGGGAGTGCGATCCTCCCTCTTTTCATTACATTTTTTGTTTGAGGATGTCCAGTAAGAGATAGGGCGCTTTTTGAGTCGTGACTTTCAGAAAGGACCTTATGATTGGATAATCTTCGTTTGTGCGATTTTTTAATAGTTCGACCCACCATTCTGTTTCATATCTGGCGATCATGCTCAGGTTGTACAGAATGGCATAGTGGATGAGTACCTCAGGTATAGTTCCTGCTTCGTTGCGTGTGCTGGGCAGAGCCATCCGGTCTTTGTCCATATGCCATCTGAAAGGCAGCTGTTCCCTTGCGGATGAAACAGAGAGCTTATCTTCTGCCTCCCTTAGGATATCTCCACTGATTTTTTCTTTAATATATTGTTTAAATAAATCCTTTGACATATGAAACCTGTTGAGTAACTCTTCATCCAAGGCCAATTCATTTCGTGAATTGAACCATACCATCGTATGTTTGTTAAGTAAGAGTGTAAAAGCCTCTTCCAATTCTGGCAGTTGAACAAGTAAGTCCTCCATCTTCAATTTTTCACCAATAATATGTTTCGCGTGGAACACCTGAGTCGAGAAATGTGAAAATAATCCATTCTTTTGAACCTTCACTTCGTCCTGCAGAAAATGATAGTGCTGCTTTTTTCTTTTTCTTGAAGTTACCCCGTGAGCGAGAACCTGGGTTGTTTCAGGATATAGCGGATCCTCGGTTAAAACGATCGCTTTAATAAAATGGATGTATCCGTAAAATAATAAAATTGGCTGAAGTGATATAGGAGAATTCAGCGCTTGTTTATAATAAAGCTCCCCTTGTTCCAGGTAGTACATGAATGAATAGCAGTTGTCATAGCTCTTCGTATCGGCTTCATGGAAACCGAGTTTTTGATAACATTTTTTTAGAAACTTCTGGGAGTATTCTGCAGACTGGAAGTAGTTTATGAAGTCCCAATGTTGATGTTTGCTTTCCAATTCTTCACCCCTCTAACTATTCTGAAAAATTAAACTAATTCATATGTTCTTGACAGTATTTTAACCAATTGATAACCTACTAATAATATTTTGGGACTAGGGAGGCCGAAAAATATGTGGGAATCGAAATTTGCTAAAGAAGGTTTAACGTTTGATGATGTTTTACTAGTACCTGCAAAATCCGAGGTATTACCAAAAGATGTAAATATATCAGTCGAGCTGACAGACTCCATCAAGCTTAATGTGCCAGTCATCAGTGCTGGAATGGATACTGTAACAGAGGCTGAAATGGCTATTTCAATGGCACGGCAAGGTGGACTCGGGATCATTCACAAAAATATGAGTATCGAACAGCAGGCCGAGCAGGTTGATAAAGTAAAGCGTTCCGAAAGCGGAGTTATTTCTGATCCATTCTTCTTGACTCCTGAGCATCAAGTATTTGCTGCTGAGCACTTGATGGGCAAATATAGAATCTCCGGTGTTCCGATTGTGAACAACGAAGAGGAGCAAAAATTGGTCGGGATCCTAACGAACCGAGACCTTCGTTTCATTCAGGATTTCTCGATTCAGATTTCAGATGTCATGACGAAGGAAAACCTGGTGACTGCTCCAGTTGGCACTACCCTAGATGAAGCGGAAAAAATCCTACAGCAGCATAAGATTGAAAAGCTGCCGCTTATCGATCAAGCAGGAGTATTAAAAGGTTTAATCACGATCAAGGATATTGAAAAAGTAATTGAATTCCCAAACTCTGCGAAAGACACACAAGGACGTTTATTGGCAGGAGCAGCAGTCGGGATTTCAAAGGATACACTTACACGCGTTGAGCATCTTGTGAAAGCGAGCGTTGATGCAATCGTCATCGACACTGCTCATGGGCATTCAGCCGGAGTATTGTCTGTTGTGCGTGAAATTCGAGCAGCTTATCCAACGTTGAACATTGTCGCAGGAAATGTGGCGACAGCAGAAGCGACAAGAGAGTTGATCGAAGCAGGAGCGGACGTTGTGAAAGTGGGAATTGGTCCCGGTTCAATCTGTACGACGCGCGTGGTTGCAGGGGTGGGTGTACCTCAGATTACAGCAGTATATGATTGTGCAACTGAAGCAAGAAAACACGGCAAATCCATTATTGCCGATGGCGGGATTAAGTTCTCTGGAGACATCGTGAAGGCACTTGCGTCAGGCGGACATGCAGTTATGCTCGGGAGCCTGCTTGCAGGTACATCCGAAAGCCCGGGTGAAACAGAAATCTTCCAAGGACGGCGTTTTAAAGTTTACCGGGGGATGGGCTCCTTGAGCTCCATGGAAAAAGGGTCAAAGGACCGCTACTTCCAGGAAGAAGCGAAGAAGTTTGTTCCAGAAGGCATCGAAGGCCGTATCCCATACAAAGGCCCGCTGGCTGATACATTGTATCAACTGATCGGGGGACTCCGTTCTGGAATGGGTTATTGCGGTACGAAGGACCTTTATGAATTGAGGGAACATGCCCAGTTCATCCGCATGACAGGAGCAGGTCTCCGTGAAAGTCATCCCCATGATGTTCAAATCACGAAAGAAGCTCCAAACTATTCATTATCATAATACAAGGAGAGGGCCGGTACACACCGGCTCTTTTTTTTATGGGGAAATAGGTTGGGTGAAGGGGCCGTTAATCCCCTTTTCCATCCCAAAACTAGGAATATTCTCTGTCTATTCTTACCTTTCGAACTATGATAAAATAACGAAGGTGTACATAAAAACTTGGAGGGCTAAAAGTGAAAAGAAGTTGGGTTCAAAAATCTTTTATATGTTTCTTGGTATTTTTGATGGCAATGAGCATGGTGCAAAAACCGGCAAGTGCTCAGGCAGATTTAGATGTTAACGCAAATGCTGCGATTTTAGTAGAAGCAAGTACTGGTAAAATTTTATATGAAAAAAATTCCGAGACTGCTCTTGGAATTGCGAGCATGACGAAAATGATGACGGAATACCTTCTGCTTGATGCGATTAAAGAAGGTAAAGTGAAATGGGATCAGAAATACACAGTTCCTACAAACGTATCAAAAATGTCCCATAACAATGGATTAAGTAATGTGCCGTTAAGAGAAGAAGGTACATATGTTGTAAAGGACCTCTATGAAGCGATGGCGATTGAATCTGCAAATGCCGCAACGATGGCAATCGCAGAGATCGTTGGGGGATCGGAAGCTAATTTTGTGAAAATGATGAACAAGAAGGCTGAAGAGCTTGGCTTGGAAAGTTATAAATTTGTGAACTCATCCGGTCTGAACAATAAAGATCTGGCGCCTTATGTGGATCAAGTAACAGGTGGACCGGAGGAAGAAAACGTCATGTCGGCGAAGGACACTGCTACCCTGGCATACCGTTTATTAAAAGACTTCCCGGAGGTGTTGGAAACATCCAGCATCGACAAGAAATTGTTTGCTGAAGGTACGGAAGATGAATTCAAAATGGATAACTGGAATTACATGCTTCCAGGATTAATCCGTGCATACGAGGGTATGGATGGGCTTAAAACGGGTACAACAGACTTTGCAGGCGCTTGTTTCACCGGTACGGCTAAAAGAGGGGATATGAGATTCATCACTGTTGTGATGGATGTTCAGGTAGACCCCGGTCAGAATTCTTATGACGCCCGCTTCGATGAAACAAGAAAAATGATGGATTATGCTTTTAACAACTACACCATGGAAGAAGTTCTTCCTGCCGATTACAAAATCAAAGGTCAAAAAACACTTCCAGTAGTGAAAGGGAAAGAAAAAGAAGTTGGCATCAAGACAGATTCTGCCCTGAATATGATTGTGAAAAACGGTGAAGAAGATAAGTACAAGCCTGCATTTGTGGTGGATAAGAAAAAGCTTAATGAAGATGGGAAACTGACTGCCCCTTTCAAAGAAGGAGAAAAGGTTGGACAGGTTATCCTTGAATCAAAAGAAAAGAACGACTTGGGCTACCTGACAGATAAAGGAGCAAATGCTGCAAAAGCATCTGTCGTCACAGTTGAAGGCGTTGAAAAAGCAAACTGGCTCGTTTTATCGATGAGAGCTATAGGTGGATTCTTCGGAGATATCTGGGGATCTGTCACGTCAACAGTCAAAGGCTGGTTTTAATTTAATGGAATAACTCCAGGTCAACGCAGGACTTGGAGTTATTTTCATATATGAATGGGCATGAGGGAGATGGGGATACTTCCATTAAATATATATACCCTATAAGTAAACCACCTCCGTTTTTCATCTTGACATAACACCGCTTTTATTGTTTATTTAGCAGTAGGGCAATATCATCATTCCGATTGTTTTAGTCACATTTTAGACGGGCATAGGATAAATATAAGGGGGATACATAAATGAATACTGGTACAGATCGTGTTAAAAGAGGTATGGCTGAAATGCAAAAGGGCGGCGTCATCATGGATGTTGTCAATGCAGAACAGGCTAAGATTGCTGAAGCTGCAGGAGCAGTTGCGGTAATGGCTTTAGAACGAGTTCCAGCTGACATCCGTGCTGCTGGCGGAGTAGCGAGAATGGCAGACCCTCGCATTGTTGAAGAAGTAATGGGAGCAGTAACGATCCCGGTTATGGCGAAAGCCCGTATTGGTCATATCGTTGAAGCAAAAGTACTTGAATCAATGGGTGTCGACTACCTTGATGAAAGTGAAGTATTAACGCCTGCTGATGAAGAGTACCATTTAAATAAAAGAGATTTCACTGTGCCATTTGTATGCGGATGCCGTGATCTGGGCGAAGCAGCCCGCCGAATCGGTGAAGGTGCATCAATGCTTCGTACAAAAGGGG
>NZ_JABMCR010000251.1 GCF_013179555.1 Bacillus haikouensis | reverse complement strand
CCACATGAGTTGGAACATTTATCGGATCAAGACATTCTGACTCACCTTAGAAAGACTGTAAAACGTGCGGTTGGACTCCGTAAAATTCAAGAGCTGAAACGAGCTGCCAAAGGCTCAATTGGCATTCGGGAAGGTTCAAAGATGGCTAAATTAGAGCTCCGCACTTTACTGGAGAAGTTTGAGTTGGTAGTCGAAAGGTTCGAAGAGTTAGATTCTGATATAGAAGAACTTCTTGAACGGATCCCTGGTGTTTCACAAATGTTAGCGATCACGGGAATTGGTAAGGAAACAGTGGCTGGGTTCTATGCGGAAGTAGGAGACCTAAGAAACTATTCTCATCCTCGCCAAATCATCAAATTGGCGGGACTTAGCCTGAAGGAGAATACTTCCGGGAAGCATAAGGGACTAACGAAAATCACGAAAAGAGGCAGGAAAGCACTCAGAGCTCTCCTCTTTCGAGTAGCTATGCCGTTAGTCGCCAAGAATACAGCATTTAAGGCTTTACACCACTATTATACTACTCGGAAGAGTAATCCATTAAAGAAGATGCAGTCCATGATTGCCATATGTAACAAGCTGATTCGGATCTTATTTGCGATTGGCACAAAGCAATGTGAATTTAGTGAAGAAAGAATGTTGAAAGACATTCCCCATTTGGCTCCATTAAAGAAAGCAGCTTAAGTTTTTTACGTCGTTAATATTAGAGATTTTGATAGACATTTGAAGCACGGATTAGTCGGTAAAACAATTAAAGTGCGGGCATAGACCCTGTCGGGCAGCATGACTGACATCCACCTCATGGAAAGGTTGGACGAAGGAATTTTGGAGCATAGACTCTGTGAGAATTGGGAGGGTTGACCTCCATGAGAAATGTGGGGATCCACCAGTGCGACCATACTTTTACTAGTTCACCACTTTTTGGATTGAAGTGGCTAGGTAGGCTAGCTTTCTTTTTCTCTTTATGACCAAAATTACCCATACTTACAACATCTATCCATACTTTAAATGTCTTAGATAATAAATCTCATAGAGATATTGAGAATATGCGAGAAAACAAGAGTTATCTCTTTCTTTATAGAGGGAGGTTAAAGGAACGATTCGAAACTTACATAATCAGCTTTCCGTCTAATTAATAAAGTTGAATTATTTTTTAGCAGGAGGGTTTTATGTTCTGGGTGAAATTTGGCTTAATAGCGATAATTGTTTTTGTTCTTATTTCCACAGTGAAATTTCTTTTAAGAAAGATTTTTAAAGTGGAGAAAGTTAAAAGAACATTTTTTTCCTATAATCATATAAATGATTCCCATCGTAAAGTTGATAAATGGGTGAGGACCTTTACTGTAATCACGCTAATAATTTTAGCGATTCTGGTGATAAACTATAAAGAATTATCCTACTTATACTTAATTGGAGTTATCACGTTATTAACTGTGGACTATACCATAAGGGCATTTTTTGAAATGAAATATAGCAAACATCCTAAACAAGCTATTTTGACGCTTGCCGAAATGTTTCTGATGTTAATCGCCATCTTAATTGTTTTTCAATATTGGATTGCATAGTTCTTATTAATCCAAAGGATGGATTTCTTGATAACCTTCACTTTATTAAACTAAAGGCAGTTGATTGAAAAAACTTTATCAACCTTATAGCGAGATAAGTTCATTACGAATTCGTCTAATAAATATAGACATAATCAAACGAGGATTATTAGGGGAGTGGGATATGATGTAACTCACCGATCGGGAATAAATCTGAATAAAACCCAGGAGGGACTCCATCCTTTTCTTCATTCGTTAACGGAGCAGTTTAGTTGAACAAGTCAGAATTGAATTGACCTGCCAGTTTATTTATTGTAAAATATTCTTAATTTTCAATACGAAACAACCGGCTATGAAGAGAAGAGTAATTTTGATTCATTATTTCCAGAGAGCTCCGGCAGGTGAAAAGGAGTAATAATAATCTTAATGAAAAAAGACTTGGAGCTTCGCGCGGATTTAAGATTTTTCTTAATGATGCTGCGACGGGATCTCCCGTTATAGAGATAGGGTATAATCAATTAAAATTGCCGTACCCGAAGAGGTTGATATGGTGACATATCAATAAACTGAGGTGGTACCACGGAGATATAACTCCCGTCCTCAAGATGAATAATCTTGGGGGTGGGAGTTTTTTTGTTGTTTAAAAAAACAGTCCAATGATTTATAAAAAACTAAATGAATGGAGTGAAATGTATGAGTAATGAACAAACAGTGGGTAGAATTGAGAAATTAGAAACATTAAGATCACAGGGGATTTCAGTATATCCTGAAAGGTTTTCCACTAATTATGAACTCTTTGAAGCCTCTCAGCTTGAAGACGGTACTTCTGGTGTACGAGTGGCGGGTAGAATAATGAGTATTAGAAACTTCAAAAAATTAATTTTCATTACCATTTCAAACATTCAAGGAAGCCTGCAACTTCTTTTAAAAAGGGATGAGGTTGGCGAGACACCGTTTGAACAATTTAATGAATTATTAGATATAGGAGATTTTATTGGTGCGGCAGGTCGTATGTATACAACCAGGACGAAAGAAAAAACGTTACGAATCGAAAGCTATGTTTTTCTTGGGAAAGCATTGCGAAGTCTTCCAGAAAAATGGCACGGCTTAAGCAATATTGAACTTCGATATAGACAGCGTTACTTAGATTTAATGATGACCAAAGACACACAAAATCGATTACTGTCCAGGAGCAAAATGGTGCGGGCAATTCGCAGGTTTTTTGAAGATCAAGAATTCCTGGAAGTAGAAACGCCAGTGTTACAGCATACTTCATCAGGTGCAATTGCGAAACCTTTCAGGACATATCATCATTCGTTAGATACTGAATTAAACTTACGGATTGCTCCTGAAACTTATTTGAAAAGATTAATCGTAGGTGGCTTTACGAAAGTATTTGAATTCGCAAAATGCTTTAGGAACGAAGGGGTAAGTCCTCAGCATCTTCAAGAATTTACTATGGTAGAAGGTTACGCAGCATATTGGAATTATCAAGATACAATGAATTTAATGCGTGAGATGGTATTGTTTATTTTAAGGCAAACTTTTAATAACACCACGATTACATTAAAAGGACAAACGATTGATTTTTCACTTGACTGGGAAGTTATCTCCTTCAGGGATTTAATTCTCAAAGAAACAGGAATAGATATAAACCTCTATCCTGACGTAAAAGATTTGTATCAGGAAACGAAAAGAAGAAATATCGAACTGGATCATACTGAAATTAATTCTTTAGGGAGGGGCAATTTCATTGATTTACTTTATAAAAAAACGTGCCGGCCTCAACTGGTAAAACCAACGTTTTTAATCCAGCATCCTATTGATTTATCCCCACTCGCTAGAGCGAATGATAAGGATCAAACCCTTACCGACCGTTTCCAATTAGTCGTAAATGGTGCCGAAATTATCAATGCTTATTCAGAACTTGTTGATCCAATTGAACAAAGAAAAAGATTGGAAGCTCAAGCCATTTTAAAAAGTAATGGGGATTTAGAAGCGATGGAGATGGATGAAGATTATTTAACAGCTATGGAATACGGGATGCCCCCTATTTCTGGATGGGGATTTGGAATAGAAAGGTTATTAATGGTACTAACGGATAGCGATACAATTAAAGAATGTACATTATTCCCTTTGACTAAAAAGTTATAGTAACGCTATATATTCTTATCCTTAGGGAATGGGCAGAACCTTTATACCACCTAATCGCTCATCCACTCTTTTATTCGGTTAAAGGGGCAATAACTGAAGATCTGCTAATTGATCCGGCTATTGTCCTGCTTCAATTAGTTGGAGGAGTATTGTTGAAGACTCAGTTTCGAGATAATGATAAGTAATTAACTTACATACGTTTTGAAACTTATCCTTCTGTTCATTCGTAAACCTTTAAAATTGTTTTAAAGTTAATAAAGCAATTTAACCAGGCTACTATGCCTGGTAAATGGGTGTTAAGTATCTGCAAGTAAGAAGAGATGACTTTACAAATCCAAATCACAAATAGTATATGGAAATATAAAGGAGAGGTTCTCTTGGAATTTACCACTGAAAGATTAACGATCAGGCCGTTTAAGAGCAATGACTTACAAGATGTGTTTCACATATACAATAACGATGAGACATGTAAGTATCTACTCCATGATAAATGGATACGTGAAATTATGCAGGAATCATTTGACAAAAAATTAAAGAACCGTTCCCTAACTAAGGAAACCGGCTTAAGTTTGGCAGTGTTGAGCCATACGAACGTAATTGGTGATTTATCTGTATGGTATACAGGGATGAAGGATACGGTTGAAATTGGGTATAGTTTTTCTGCTGAAACTTCAGGTAAGGGGTATGCAACAGAAGCAGTTAGTTATTTTGTTAGAAAATTATTTGAAGAATTTGAGGTGCATCGGATTCAAGCTACCCTTGATGCAAGGAATGTGGCATCTCAAAAGTTGTGTGAGCGAGTAGGGATGAGAAAAGAAGCTCACTTCATACAGGATTACTGGAGTAAGGGTGAGTGGACAGACAGCATTGTATATGGAATGCTGGTTTCAGATTTGAAAGATGGAGAGGTATAAGGGAAGTAAATACTCAATTTAACTTGAATTTAATTCTTCAGTAAAAGGGCGCAATAATTGAAGATCAGCTAATTGATCCGGTTATTGCCCTTCTTCAATTATTAGGCAGGTTTATGGAATTAAGCAAATATATTTATTATACTGGAGAAGGAAATTAACATAGGAGAATATATTTATGACACCAATAAAAAAAGCATATGGATACCTCACAAGAGTAAGGGACGATAAGGCACAAGTATTGGTATTTCGGCATAAGGATATTCCTGAAGCAGGTATTCAAGTACCTAAAGGTACAGTTAAAGAGGATGAAGACACGTATAACGTGGTAGTAGAGAAATTAAAGAAGAAACCGGGATCCAAAGGTTTGAAGTGAAAAAGTTGATATCAGAAGACTATTGGGAAAATGATGATGGTATTATACATAATAGATATTTCTATAAGATAATTTGTAATGAGATTGCTGATGAATGGGAACACAATCCAACAGGTGGAGGAGAAGAAAAAGGACTTACCTTTCAATTTTTTTGGATATCGTCTGATGAAGAAGTTGATCTAATAAGAGGGCACGCAGACTACTTGAAGCTAATTTTTAATTAATAAATAGAAATTATGTAACTTATATTCCATTACAGGGGGCTTTTTGCGGAAGAAACTATTAGGTGTTGAATTTGTTATAAAATTGTACTTTTATAGTTGCAATGGAATTGAGGGAGTACAGATGGGACTGTTTTTTGAAAAGAGAGAACAGGAAAGTTCTAAACCGTTTATTGTTATTGATGTTGTAATGCTAGTTATTTTAGCCTTCTTATTTTTCCTTACAATTATAAGTGATTTTAATTTTGTTTATGTTGGAACTTTATTTATGTTCTTAGGCGTAAGGTCTCTTATCGATGCCATTGAAAGCTTTATTATTAAAGAAAAAAAATTTAAAGTACACTTAGGTTTTGCGATCATAATTTTCATATCAGCCTCTAGTTTTTTGTTCAATTAAAGGGGCTTGCCTGGAACAAGGTAAGCTTCTTTTTTGTGAAGTTAATCATTGAGTTAAATACGGCAATTTGAAATAATTGGTATTAAGTTAAAGGGAAGAATAGTTAAATAGAGGGAGGAGAATCTGTGAAAAGAAGCATAATTGGCGGGTTTATAATGTTAAGTGGATTATTAGTAACGTTAACCATTATTTTATCTGGTACAATATATGCAACACATATGACGGCATGGTCTGGTAAGTCAAAGCTATGGCATGCAATTTTTGGGGCGAAACAATATGGAGATGAAGTTGTACAGTCACTATTCTTAGGG
>NZ_JABMCR010000250.1 GCF_013179555.1 Bacillus haikouensis | reverse complement strand
CTCCAACCTGAGGTGGCACCGCGGTCAGCATCGTCCTCTATAAACACATGTAATCTGTGTTTATAGGGGACTTTTTTATTTTAACTTTAAACATTTTTAACCCCCGATGTTTCAGTCCAACGGGTGGAGGCAAAAAGCGACTTCACCGGCCGGCCCGGAAGCGCTTGTCGGGTCTGATCAAGGCGCTCGCGCTTTTCTTATTGTCCAGCTCCAGCGCCTAGCCCCTCGAGACGTTTCGGTCCGTCCGATGAAGTCAAAAAGCGACTTCACCGGCCGGCCCGAAAGCGCTTGTCGGGTCTGATCAAGGCGCTTGCGCTTTTCTTATTGTCCAGCTCCTGCGCCTAGCCCCTCGAGACGTTTCGGTCCGCCCGATGAAGTCAAAAAGCGACTTCATCGGCCGGACCTCCAACGCTTGTCGGGTCTGATCAAGGCGCTTACGCTTTTCTTATTTTGATTGGAGGAATGAAAGTGAAGCCTAAAGAGGCAGTCAATTATGCAGTGAAAGAACTTAATGGAGATCTGTACACCCCCATCTCCCTTTTTCAATCTTTGAAGGGTTCAAAAAAGTTTTTGCTGGAAAGTTCATTGAAACATGAACAGTCAGGAAGATATTCTTTCGTGGGGAGCGATCCTTTATTTGAATGTAAAGCTTACGGAAACCGTGTACAAATCTTGAACAACCAAACCGGGGGGATTGAAGAGCGAGAAGGAAGACCAATCGAAATCATCCAGGAGCTGATACCATCCATGATTCATCAAGATCTCCATTTACCTTTTACCGGTGGTGGAGTCGGTTATCTCGGGTATGACGTCATCCGTCAATACGAAGATATTGGATCAATTCCTCAGGATGAGATGAATATGCCCGATATTCATTTGATGTTTTACGAAAAGGTGATTGTTTATGATCATGCTGAACAAAAAATGACGCTCGTTGTCCTGGATGCAGAAATAGAAAATCTTGAAAAGAAGCTCAGTGAAGTCGAAAGACAAATTACAAGTGTATACCTGGATGTCAATGAAGTTCAATTGAAAAGCGTACAGTTTGAATCTCAACTATCAGAGCAGGAGTTTATGGAAAAAGTGAAATTGGCTAAAGAGCACATCCGGAAAGGAGACATTTTCCAGGTCGTGCTTTCCCAGAGGATGAGCGCTTCATTTACCGGTGATTCTTTCAGCTTCTACAGAAAACTCAGACAGTCCAACCCGTCACCATATATGTTTTTCATAGACTTTGAGGAATATGTGGTGTTGGGTGCTTCTCCTGAAAGCCTGGTAAAAGTCCAGGGCAGGAGAATTACAACGAACCCGATTGCCGGAACGAGAAAACGGGGTACAACAGAGGATGAAGATCATCAATTGGAAAATGAATTGGCTTCGGATGAGAAAGAAATAGCTGAACACAGGATGCTGGTCGATTTAGGAAGGAACGATTTAGGCAAAGTTTGCGAAACAGGATCCATTAAATTAACTAAATATATGCTGGTTGAGCGTTATAAATATGTGATGCATCTGGTATCAGAAGTGAAAGGGATTTTAAAAGAAGACATAACCCCTTTGGAAGCATTGGTAAGCTGTTTACCCGCAGGGACTGTGAGCGGTGCACCTAAAATCAGGGCGATGCAGATTATAAATGAGCTTGAAGTGAAGAAAAGGGGAGTCTACTCCGGTGCCATCGGTTATATAGGGACGAATGGCAACCTGGATTTCGCCTTGGCCATCAGAACGCTGGTTCTGAAGGATAAAACAGCTTATGTCCAGGCAGGGGCTGGTATCGTATATGACTCTGACCCCAAAAGTGAATATGAAGAAACGATGAATAAAGCTAAATCTCTACTGGAGGTGGGAGGATGATATTGCTCATCGACAACTATGATTCGTTCACATATAACCTGTATCAATATATCAAGGAATTAGGTGAAGAGGTACTGATTAAAAGAAATGACCAGGTCACATTGAACGAAATCCAGGAGATGAAACCATCTGGTATCGTCCTGTCCCCTGGACCGGGCACACCTGAAAATGCGGGTATCTGTGTAGAAATTATCCAGAATCTTCACACTAATACACCTATTTTGGGCGTTTGCCTTGGTCACCAGGCAATCGGAGCGGCATTCGGGGCAAACATCGTCATTGCAGAGCAGATCATGCACGGGAAAACATCGCTGATTCGCCATGACGGTCATGGCTTATTCCAATATTTAAGCCAGCCGCTCAGTGTGATGAGGTACCATTCACTCATCATTGAAAAAGAATCACTTCCCCCGCAATTCAAAATAGGCGCAATATCGATGGACGACAAAGAAATCATGGCCATTCAACATATGCGTTACCCCCTTTTCGGTGTTCAATTTCACCCTGAATCGATCGGTACTGATACAGGGAGAAAAATGCTAAATAACTTTTTAGATGAGATGAGAAAGGAGAATAACCGTGAAACAGTACCTGCAAAAGCTATCTAACGGACATTCTTTAGAGAGAGCTGAGATGAGAAAAGCTGCACAAGAATTATTCAGTGAAGACACATCAGAAAGTCAAATTGCCTGTTTCCTGACACTTATGAAAATGAAAGGTGAAACAGTTGATGAAATCACGGGACTTGTAGAGGTGCTAAGGGAAAAGGCATTGCCTGTAAGAAGCAAAATGAAAGGTGTATTGGATAACTGCGGGACAGGGGGAGACGGTTCGAACAGTTTCAATATCAGTACGGCAAGTGCATTTGTACTGGCCGGAGCGGGAGTCAAGGTGGCAAAGCATGGAAACAGGAGCATCTCCAGTAAAACCGGCAGTGCAGACGTTCTCGAGCAAATGGGCGTAGCTCTGGATTTTCATTCAAATGACATCAACACGCTTCTTTCGGAATGCAATATAGCGTTTCTATATGCCCCTCATATCCATTCAGGATTAAAGAGGATTATGAAAGTCAGGAAAGAAATGAAGATTCCAACGATCTTCAACTTGATCGGCCCATTAACCAACCCTGTACAGCTTGAAACACAGCTGATAGGGGTGTACAGGAGAGATAAACTTGAAACGATGGCCAAGGTGCTGAACGAACTCGGCAGAAAAAGGGCGATTGTATTAAACGGAGCTGATTATATGGATGAAGCATCGCTTGCGGGGGAGAATCACCTGGTCTTACTGGAAAACGGCTTGATAACCCCATTTACATTGAAAGGTGAGGATGTCGGACTGTCCCGTTATCCGAATTCAATGATAAGGGGGGGAGAAGCTGCGGATAATGCAAGGATCCTTCAAGATGTTTTGGAAGGCAGGGAAGGGGCTCATTTGGATACGGTCCTTTTCAATGCCGGCATTGCTTTGTATGCACATGGCAGTGTGTTAAATATTGCAGAAGGGGTGAATGCTGCTCGGGAAAGCATTGTTTCAGGAAAAGCCAAAGAAACTCTTCAATCACTCATTCGGTTCAGCCACCAAAAGAGAAAGCAGGTGATATAAGTGTCTACTATTCTTCAAGAAATCATTATTAAAAAAAACAGTGAAATTGAAGAACTGAAAGAAGAGGGTTACAGGACGTATAACCAGTCCTTGAATCATCCGGTCGGGTTATATGCCTCATTGATGGATACTGAAAGAATACAAGTAATAGCAGAAATCAAGCGCGCTTCACCATCTAAAGGAGATATCAGGCTTGAGGTGGATCCCGTTGAGCAGGCGAAAATATATGAAAGAGCAGGTGCAGCTGCTATTTCTGTATTGACTGACACTCCGTTCTTTAAAGGAAAGATGGATGATCTTGCCCAAGTAAGGGAGGTGGTGTCCATCCCGATCTTATGCAAGGATTTCATTCTGGATCCCGTGCAGATCGACCGAGCTAAAGATGCAGGTGCAAACATTATACTGCTGATTGTGGCTGCATTGGATGAACATACCCTTTACTCCCTGTTTGACTATGCTGAAAGCAATGGCCTTGAAGTGCTGGTGGAAGTACACAATGAGAAAGAAATGAAAATTGCCTTAGAGATGGGAGCACGCATCATCGGCATCAATAATCGCAATTTAAAAACATTTGAAGTCAGTCTGGAAGTGACTGAGAGACTGGGAAGATTGGTGAAAAATAAAGAAATCGTCTTAATCAGTGAAAGCGGGATCAAACATGATGCAGACTGTAAAAGGGCTGCAAAGGCTGGTGCTCATGGAGTATTGGTGGGAGAAACCTTAATGAAAAGTAAAGATAGTGTCAGAACACTCGCCTCTTTGCAGGTATTAAGGGGGGAAGTGAAATGACAAAAATAAAAGTATGCGGGATTCAACAATGGGAAGCGGCCAAGTGGGCGGTCGACGCTGGAGCCGATGCAGTAGGATTCATCTTTGCCGACAGTAGAAGGAAGGTTTCGATGGAAAGAGCGGCTGCCATCTCCGGCTCACTTCCTGGAGGTATTCTAAAAATTGGAGTGTTTGTGAATGCATCGAAGGAAGACCTCCAATCTGCAGTGGAAATGGTGAATCTTGACTATGTTCAGCTGCATGGTGATGAAAGCCCAGAGTTCTGCAGGAGCTTGGGCATTCCTTACATTAAGGCTGTTTCGATTAAAGAAAAAGATGATTTAGATATATTGCCGGAATACGGTGGTGATATGGTCCTTGTTGACAGCGGAAAAGGACCATACAGGGGAGGGAATGGGACCTCTTTTGACTGGGATTATCTTAAAGACTCTCAAACCGGGGATCGTAAATTGATACTCGCAGGAGGTTTGCAGAAGGGAAATGTAAGGGAAGCAATCCAAAAAGTAAGACCATACATGGTCGACGTATCCAGCGGAGTGGAAAGCAGCGGCATAAAAGATAAAGAAAAGATTATGAAATTCATTAAAGAAGTTAGAGAAGTTAATTCAGAAATGGAAAGCGGGGAGTTAAAATGACTTATGCACAACCGGACCAGAAAGGATTATTTGGACAGTTTGGAGGGAAATACGTTCCTGAAACATTGATGAAAGCAGTGAAAGAACTTGAAGCTGCCTATACCGAAGTTTCAAAAGACGAAGAATTTCAGAAGAAGCTCAGGTATTATCTTAAAGATTATGTCGGTAGAGAAAACCCTCTTTACTTTGCGGAAAATTTAACAGAAAAAGTTGGCGGAGCAAAAATATATTTGAAAAGAGAAGATTTAAACCATACCGGAGCTCACAAGATCAATAACACAATTGGTCAGGCACTATTGGCGGAGCGGATGGGCAAGCGGAAGATTGTGGCAGAAACAGGGGCGGGCCAGCATGGGGTAGCCACTGCTACAGTATGCGCATTGCTGAACCTTGAATGTGTCATCTTTATGGGCGAAGAAGATATCAGAAGACAGAAATTGAATGTATTCCGGATGGAACTGCTTGGCGCAAAAGTGGTCAGTGTAACTGCAGGGAGCGCCACACTGAAGGATGCGGTAAATGAAGCACTCCGGTACTGGGTGACTAACGTAGAGGATACCCACTATATCATCGGCTCCGTTCTCGGACCCCATCCGTTTCCTAAAATGGTACGGGATTTTCAAAGTGTAATAGGCAATGAAACTAAGAAACAATTTCTTGAGAAAGAAAACTCTCTCCCACATGCGATAGTGGCATGCGTAGGGGGAGGAAGCAATGCAATTGGGATGTTTCACCCGTTTATTGATGATAAGGAGGTTGAATTATATGGAGTAGAAGCAGCAGGTTCCGGACTTGAGTCAGATAAACATGCGGCAACCCTTACAAAAGGAACACCGGGGATACTGCACGGGAGTTTGATGTATCTCCTGCAGGATGATGACGGTCAAATTCTGGAAGCCCACTCAGTGTCTGCAGGTCTGGATTATCCAGGAGTTGGACCTGAACACAGTTATTTGAAGGATATTAATAGAGTCCAATATACTTCCGTTTCTGATGAAAAAGCGCTGGAGGCGTTCAAACGGCTTTCCCAAACAGAAGGAATCATTCCTGC
>NZ_JABMCR010000025.1 GCF_013179555.1 Bacillus haikouensis | reverse complement strand
TTTTGCCAAATTTTCCTCGAGTTTAGGGGTACCTTCTCTCATTCTCTTCATTGCTGTCGGTATGATCCTGAATACATATTTTTTCTTCGATAATGCACATATCACTCAATTCATCGGTACGATTGCCCTGATCATCATTCTGTTTGAAGGTGGACTTCAGACAAAGTGGAGCAGTGTGAAGAGTGTATACAAGCCATCGTTATCACTGGCTACCATCGGGGTGCTGGTGACAACCCTTTCTATCGGGGTTGCTGCAAAATTCATCCTTGACCTAAGCTGGCTTGAGGGCATGCTGTTCGGTGCCATCGTTGGTTCTACTGATGCTGCAGCTGTATTCTCGGTACTGGGCAATAAAAATATCAAACCAAAGATTTCATCCACATTGGAGGCAGAGTCAGGCAGTAACGATCCTATGGCCATTTTCCTGACCGTAGCATTTTTACAATTGATTCAATTTCCAGGCTTGAATCCGCTCAATCTTATTTTAAGTTTCTTCTGGCAGATGGGAATGGGGCTTGTGCTCGGTATTCTTTTCGGCCTGGCTTCTGTCTGGATCATAAATAGAATCAATCTCGATTCTTCAGGATTATACCCTGTCCTATCTGTGTCATTGGCGATCCTTACTTATGCGATGACATCCCTCCTTGATGCGAGCGGCCTGCTTGCTGTTTATGTCATGGCCATCATCTTAGGGAACCGGGAACTCACCTACCGTCAATCCATCATTCGATTCAACGAAGGATTTGCATGGATGCTGCAGATCGTCATGTTCATCCTGCTCGGTCTGCTCGTATTTCCACAGCACCTGCCGGGGATTGCGCTTCAGGGAATTCTGTTATCGATACTCCTGATCTTTGTGGCTAGGCCGCTGGGAGTCTATATCAGTCTTGCGCTCGGTAAAAGCTTTAATATGAAAGAGAAATTCTTCATTTCATGGGCAGGCCTCAAAGGGGCAGTTCCAATCGTACTTGCCACGTTTCCGATGGTAGCGGGAATCGAAAATAGCGAGATCATCTTCAATGTAGTGTTCTTCGTCGTCCTTTTATCCGCTTTGGTCCAAGGCACAACCATCACGCCGCTTGCAAATTATCTCAAGCTTTCCGGCAAGGACAAACCACCGCTCGCCCATACGATTGAATTAGTGAGCATTGGAAAAACCAATAATGAAATGATAGAAGTTCATATCAATGACGAAGCATATATAACCGGAATGGCCATCAAGGATATTGACCTTCCGGAAAAAACGTTGATTTCTGCCGTCATAAGGGAAAATGACCTGATAACGCCGACAGGAGACACAATCATAAAAGCTGATGATACGTTATATGTACTCGCAAGTAAAAGTCAAAGAAAGCATATTAACCATTTGCTGAATGCAAAGAAAGAACCTGGAGAGAGTATCAAACATGGACCTGGACAGAAGCAGGAGTGTAATGCAGCCCGCGAGCCTATACCGGGACTAAACGTAGAAAATGCAGCTGAGGTGCAGCCGGGATTTAATCAGAATGAGAAAAAGGACAACAGGCCGCAATCTGAATCGGACCGGGAAACGAATGCAGTCCAGGAACGGGAATCGGAAACCGAATCAAATGATAGCTCAGTAAAAAAGGACCAGTAATCAGGTCCTTTTTTTGTTATGCTTTCATCTTTATCTCTTGACGTTGGAACAAAAAGCCGAATAGGGAGGCGAGGACCTGCTGGAAGAGCATGCCGATCACGACCGGGACCGCAACAGCAGCCGGAAAATACTGTACAGCAATGACTGCCCCGGCACTGATGTTTCTCATTCCTCCGGTAAAAAGGAGGCTCGCTTTCGTCTCCCTCGATTGTTTGAGAAGCGTACCGAGGAGCCAAGCGATAGTGAATCCTGATATGGCAACGAACAGAACGACAAAAGCAATGAAAAAGAGCTTCCAGCTAAGATCCAGCAGATAAGGCGCGACAGCTGAACTGTTAATGGCTACCACAACCCCTATCCCGATTTTTGAAAAAGGGGAAAGTCGTCTGCCTACCGTGTCTTTGATGCTCCCTTTCGTCAGATGATTGCAGAGCATGCCGGTCAAGGATGGGATCACCACCATCCATAACAAACCACTCATGATACTCCAACTGTTCATTTCAACCTTCTGACCGACAATCATGGAGAGGCTGGCCGGGACGATGAACGGGGAAAGGATCGTATCGACTAGAATGATGGAAAGAGCGAGACCGATATTCCCTTTATAGATGGTTACCCAGACAAAGCTGGTTATCCCGGTAGGAATCACCATGGCAAGCAGTAATCCGGTAACCGTCATTCCATCTGAGGGAAATGCGATGCTCCCCATTCCGAAAGCCCAAAGCGGCATGATGATATGCAGGATCAGCAAGGCTGTCAACAGAGGAAGCGGAAATTTTAAAGTCCGCTGTAGTGAATTGAAATTCGAGCTCAGGCTGCCGGAGAAGGTCATAAAGGCAAATACCCAAGGTACGATGTAAGTGAAAGAAGATAAGTAATGAGCAAAAAATACACCGATCACAACCGCTGAAGGCGTGATGACCGGCATAAGTTTCTCCAGTTTTTTATTCAGAACATACAGCATACATTACGCTCCTAAATGAAATAGAATAATAGATTTATCATATCATTTTCCAGCTTGTATTTAATACAAAAAGGTCTGACGTTATCATGATGCCATTTCTTAGGCGTGAATATGAACGTAGAGGGGCAGCTGACTTCATGATCAGCTTTACAAAAAAAAAGGATGAAATCCACTGGATTTCATCCATTAACCGTTTAGTCAGTTGTGACAGCTGTTTTGGCAACTGACTTTTTCTCAAACAATTGCTCAAAAATTGGATACATGAACTGAACGACGAAGCCTAATAATACAGTCACCAGAATTGTACCAACTCCGATATCCCCTTTGAATAAGAATGCAAGCGACAAGGCAAATCCTTCGCTGATAATCCGAGAGTTGCGAAGATTCAAGCCGAATCTCGTATGAATGGCCACCATAAGTGTGTCCATCGGACTGGCAGGGAACTTGGCCTGCAAGTAAACCGCAACCCCTAGACCCACTGTCAGGATACCGATTCCAAGTGCGACGAATTGATTGAACATCATGACTGGAGCAAAATCAATTAAAATGATCAATAACCAGAAATCAATCAATAATCCAATGACGAAGATTGTCAACGTCGCCAACACATCGGGTCTTTTCTTCATAATAATGGCATTGAGGATGATCAGAACAATCCCGTTGATGAACACGGCAGTACCGACCGTGATATCAAACATCCTCGACTCGCCAACGGCAAGGGCATCCCATGCAGAGGCTCCAAGTCCGGCTTTTATAATCAACGATACACCCATTGTCAAAATGAACAATCCTATAGTAAAAAATGCTGACCTGCGAATCATCATTGTATTTCTCCCCTTATCTGTAAACGTTATCAAAAATAGCCGGCTGTCAACCTCCAGCTAGTAAAAGTAAGAGGTCTGACAACTTGGCGCAATACACTAAGTTTACTCGAAAACGTTGAGGGAAGCAAAGTTAATTTCTGCATTTCACTCTATTTGCTGCTCCCTATCTGTAAAACATTAAAGGAAGGAGCAGCAAGCGAATGAAGAGTTGTTGAACATGCACAAAGTTGAACGAACAATAATATTAAAGCGGTGCCCTCAGGCCGTGTTGACTCCTTACTGTAAGCAGAGATAACAAACACCTCATTACTGTTTAAGTCAGCATAAAATGAAATTTTTCAGCTTAATTCACCAACAACCAGTAGTAGGTTAAATAATTCCGCATAAATCTCCAAAAGACAGCGCAAAAGAAACCGTCCCGAACTCCATTCCAAAATATTCTCTTTCTTATTTGCAGACAAACTGCAAAAATAATCACAGGCGCCAATCAGGACACCTGTGATTATCCGTTATTGCTTCTTGTACTGATTATTTTGACTGTTTACTTTACCGCCGCCGTCTGCTTCTACAGTGGGACCCGCATCACCTTTTACGCTGGCCGCACTGATGCCTGCTCTTGAAGGATCTTTTTTGCGTTTTGCCATGAACATACACCTCCATTCATAAAATGTCCAAGAAAGAAGGAGTTTATGATTTTTTAATTCTTTTGTAAAATTTATTCATTTTTAAACGTTTAAATATTGCGATATTTTAGAAAATCCGATATATTAGAGGTAACAGAAACTCAATTGAGTCTTTTTTTTGAGTAAAAAATGAATGAGTATTCATTCAAAGTTGTCCAGAATCTTAAACAACTGCACATCCAACCAGAACGGTTGTCCAGAAAACATTATCAGTTCCAATAAAGGGGGAAATCACATTGACTCGCAGAATTCAGAAAGCAGCAGTGCTGGGATCAGGAGTTATGGGTTCGGGAATTGCCGCACATTTAGCGAATATCGGCATTCCGACAATGTTATTAGACATCGTACCACGTGAATTAACGGACGAAGATAAAGCAAAAGGCCTGACGGAAGAGAGCAGAGCGTTTCGCAGCAGATTAAGTGAAAACGCTTTAAAAAAACTATTGAAGCAAAAGCCTGCTCCTTTAACCTCTAAACAAAATCTGTCTCTGATTACAGCAGGGAACTTTGAAGATGATATGGAAAAAATCGGTGACTGCGACTGGATCATCGAAGTGGTCGTAGAGAATCTTGATATTAAGAAAAAGGTATTCGATCAGGTTGAAAAATACCGCAAACAGGGAAGCATCGTCAGCTCCAATACATCCGGGATTTCGGTTGAAGCGATGGCAGAGGACCGTTCTGAGGATTTCCAGAAGAACTTTCTAGGCACTCACTTCTTCAATCCGCCTCGTTATCTGAAGCTTCTTGAAGTGATTCCGACAGGGAAGACCGACACAGAGGTAGTGGAATTCATGAAAGTCTTCGGGGAAGATGTCCTTGGGAAAGGTGTTGTATTAGCGAAGGATACACCAAATTTCATCGCCAACAGGATTGGTACGTACGGCTTGCTGGTCACTGTACAGGAGATGCTTAAAGGCGGCTACAGTATAGGTGAAGTGGACTCCATCACTGGACCTGCGATCGGCAGACCGAAAAGCGCGACTTTCCGCACATTGGATGTAGTCGGACTTGATACATTCGCCCATGTTGCGAAGAACGTCTATGACCAGGTGGATGGTGAAGAAAAGAAAGTATTTGAAGTACCTGCTTTCATGCAGAAGATGCTTGAGAACGGCTGGCTGGGAAGCAAGAGCGGACAGGGGTTCTTCCTGAAGAAAGGGAAGGAAATTCTTGAATTAAATACAGATACCCTGGAATATCAGCCTCGTAAAAAGCTGAAAACAGCTTCCCTCGAAATGAGCAAGAATGAGAAGGGACTTCCAAATAAAATCAAATCCCTGGTGTATGCGAAGGATAAAGCAGGATCCCTTTTATGGAATATCTTATCACCCGTTCTGACTTATTCTGCACAGCTTCACGGGGAAATCGCGGATGACATCGTTGCTATCGACCGCGCGATGAAATGGGGATTCGGCTGGGAACTCGGACCTTTTGAAACGTGGGATGCCATTGGTGTCGAGATGTCTGTCGCACGAATGAAAGAAGAAGGGATAACCGTTCCTGAGTGGGTGGAAGAAATGCTCGATAAGGGACACACCCATTTTTATAAAGAAGAAAATGGTGAACTATATTTCTACCATAATGGAGAATTCAAACATTCGGAGCGCAACCCTAAAGTGATCGACTTGAAGCTTCTGAAGAAACAAGGAAAGCTGATCAAGAAAAACTCAGGTGCAAGTCTGATCGACATCGGGGACGGTGTGGCATTGCTTGAATTCCATTCACCGAATAACGCCATCGGCTTGGATATCATCCAGATGATCAATTTCGCGGTCGATGAAGTGGAGAAGGACTTCAAGGGACTTGTGATCGGAAATCAGGCGAAGAACTTCTGCGTAGGTGCCAACCTTGCGATGATCTTGATGGAAGCGCAGGATGATAATGTTTTTGAAATCGATATGGTCGTCCGTCATTTCCAGCAGGCGATGATGAAAATCAAGTATTCCTCGAAACCGGTTGTATCAGCACCGTTCGGCATGACCCTGGGCGGGGGAAGCGAAGTCTGCCTGCCGACAGCCCACATCCAGGCATCGATGGAGACGTATATGGGTCTTGTCGAAGTCGGAGTCGGATTGATCCCGGGCGGCGGCGGAAACAAGGAACTATATATGAAACATTTAGCGAACCTTCCAAACGGTGTGGAATTCGATCTGCAAAAGGTTGCGAACAAAGTATTTGAAACGATTGCCATGGCTAAGGTATCGACTTCAGGAGATGAAGCAAAGGACAACAACTTCCTGAATACAGCAGATGGAGTGAGCGTAAACGGCGACCACTTATTACATGATGCGAAACAGGCAGCCCTGTCGTTATACGAAAGAGGATACAAAGCGCCAATCCGTAAAAAGGTCCCGGTTGTAGGTGAAACGGGTTACGGCACATTGCTGCTGGGAGCACAGGCGATGTATCAATCAGGTTTCATTTCAGAACACGACCTCTTGATTGCCAAGAAACTGGCATATGTAATCGCCGGCGGAAAAGTGCCATTCGGAACAGAAGTGGATGAACAATACTTATTGGATCTTGAAAGAGAGGCATTCCTGAGTCTGATCGCCCAGCCGAAGTCACAGCAGCGGATGCAGCATATGCTCGTCAAAGGAAAGCCATTACGCAACTAGTATATATAAACCAATCCAGAAAGCGGGGGAAGCATCATGCGTGAAGCAGTCATAGTTGCTGGTGCAAGAACACCAGTCGGGAAATCAAGAAAAGGTTCACTGGCCGGAGTGAGGCCGGACGATCTTGGAGCACTTGTCGTAAAAGAAACATTGAAACGTGCGGGGAACTACGAAGGAAATATTGACGATTTGATTATCGGATGCGCTATGCCGGAAGCAGAACAGGGATTGAATATGGCACGTAACATCGGAGGACTTGCAGGACTGCCGAACTCGGTTCCTGCCATCACAATCAACCGTTACTGTTCGTCGGGGCTTCAGTCCATTGCCTATGCAGCAGAAAAAATCATGCTGGGACATTCAGACACTGCCATTGCCGGCGGAGCTGAATCCATGAGTCTTGTGCCCATGATGGGCCACGTCGTACGTCCAAACGCAAAGCTTGCTGAAACGGCACCGCAGTATTACATGAGCATGGGTCACACGGCAGAGGAAGTTGCGAAGAAATTCGGCGTCTCCCGTGAAGATCAGGATGCGTTTGCGGTGAGAAGCCACCAAAAAGCGGCGAAAGCGATTTCTGAAGGGAAATTCGATGAAGAAATCGTCCCGGTGGATGTTATCCAGAGATCAGTGAATGAAGAAAACAAGCTGGTTGAAAAAACGTTCCAGTTCTCTAAAGATGAAGGAGTACGTGCTTCAACGAGTCCTGAAGTCCTTGCGAAATTGCGTCCTGCATTTAATGTGAAAGGCTCGGTGACGGCAGGAAACTCTTCACAGACAAGTGACGGGGCAGCAGCCGTGATGGTAATGGATCGTGAAAAAGCCGATGGTCTCGGACTTCAGCCTATGGCAAAATTCAGAAGCTTTGCAGTTGCCGGGGTTCCGCCTGAGATCATGGGGATCGGTCCTGTTGAAGCTATCCCGCGTGCATTGAAAATGGCAGGTCTTGAATTGTCTGATATCGGATTATTCGAATTAAATGAAGCATTTGCTTCCCAATCTATTCAAGTCATTCGACAGCTGGGGATTGACGAAGACAAAGTAAACGTCAACGGAGGTGCCATCGCGCTTGGTCACCCGCTTGGCTGTACAGGAGCAAAATTGACCCTTTCTCTCGTCCACGAAATGAAGCGCCGCAATCAGCAATTCGGAATTGTCACAATGTGTATCGGCGGCGGAATGGGTGCAGCCGGGGTCTTTGAACTGATTGGTTAAAGTGTATCCACAGATTGAGACGGATCGTTCTGGTTCTCTCTTTCCAAAAAAAACGTTAAGGGGATGTCAAATATGGCAAATCAAACAGATAAATTGATAAAGGGTGGAAGTTTTTTAATTGAAGATGTGAACTTCGAGCAGGTATTCACACCGGAGGAATACACGGATGAGCAAAAAATGATTGCGAAAACGACTGAAGACTATGTTTTGAATGAAGTGGTTCCTGTAATTGATAATCTTGAAAACCATGAATTTGATCATTCAGTCCGTTTATTGAAAGAAGCAGGAGAAATTGGCCTTCTTGGAGCGGATGTACCCGAAGAATACGGCGGACTTGGCCTTGATAAAGTCAGCTCTGCATTGATCGCGGAAAAAATGTCCCGGGCAGGCGGATTTTCTATCTCTCACGGAGCTCACGTCGGAATCGGATCCCTTCCAATCGTTCTATTCGGGGACGAAGATCAAAAGCAAAAATATCTGCCTGCACTTGCAACAGGTGAAAAGCTTGCTGCCTACGCTTTAACAGAGCCAGGCTCAGGTTCGGATGCACTGGGTGCAAAAACGACAGCAAAACTGAACGAAGCGGGTACTCACTATATTTTAAACGGTGAAAAACAATGGATCACAAACTCAGCCTTCGCTGATGTATTCATTGTATATGCAAAGATAGACGGTGAACATTTCTCTGCATTCATCGTTGAAAAAGACTATCCAGGCGTATCGACAGGTCCTGAAGAGAAGAAAATGGGAATCAAGAGTTCATCCACACGAACATTGATCCTGGAAGATGCTGAAATTCCGGCCGAAAACCTTCTGGGTCAAGCAGGAAAAGGCCATATCATCGCCTTTAATATCTTGAATATCGGGCGTTACAAGCTCGGAGTGGGTGCAGTCGGAGCAAGTAAGCGCGCTTTTGAAGTAACCGTACAATATACAAATCAGCGTCAGCAGTTCAAGACACCGATTTCTTCTTTCAACTTGACGAAAGAGAAATTGGCGACAATGGCATCGAAATTATATGCAGCTGAAAGCTCCGTATATCGTACAGTGGGATTATTCGAAGACCGTATGAGTAAATTGACTGATGAAGAGGTTAAGAACGGGACAGAAGTGGCGAAGTCAATTGCTGAATATGCAATTGAATGTTCACTGAATAAATTCTTCGCTACAGAAGTACTCGACTACGTCGCAGATGAGGGTGTACAGCTGCACGGAGGTTACGGCTTCATGCAGGAATATGAAATCGAAAGGATATACCGCGACTCCCGTATCAATCGTATTTTCGAAGGTACAAACGAAATCAACCGCCTTCTTGTTCCAGGAACGTACCTGCGTAAAGCGATGAAAGGTGAATTGCCGCTGCTTCAAAAAGCGCAGGCTCTTCAGGAAGAACTAATGATGCTGATGCCGGAAGAAGTGGGCGACGAGCCATTGGCACAAGAAAAATACCTTGTGAAAAATGCAAAGAAAATAGGCTTGATGCTTGCTGGATTGGCTGCCCAGAAGTTCGGCAAAGCGCTTGAAAAAGAACAGGAAATCCTGGTGAACATCGCGGATATCGTATCAAATGCATATGCGATGGAATCAGCGGTCCTTCGTACAGAAAAGGCGCTGGAAAAAGCCGGGGCTGAAAAATCAAAACAAAAGCTTTTTTATACACAGATTTTCTGTCAGGAAGCGTTCAATGAAATCGAAGCTCATGCGAAAGAGACACTTGTGGCGACGGAACAAGGTGACACACTGCGCATGATGCTTTCAGCACTGCGAAAATTCACACGCCACACCCCGATCAACGTAATTGCGGTGAAGCGTGAAGCATCTGAGAAGCTCGTTGAAGCAGAGAAGTATGTCGTTTGATAAGTAATGTTTCGGGAAACAGACCTTCTTTAGACGGGGTCTGTTTTTTATTTGGGTTTTGTTGAAGGAGGCAAAGGAGACACATGCGAAAAGGAGGAGTTAAGCCAGGCGGAGGGAAAGAATATTCGACAAGCAGCACTATTATTAGTGAAAGTGGCAAAATAATCACCAAACTGGCACAATTAATATTAGTATATTAATCGTTCAGTTAAATAGCAGGATGTCAGCGGTTTATCGGGTAGTTTTTTTATAAGGAATTTTTCTTTTCTTGCACCTGAATGAATGTTTTTAAATTCTTTATTCTCATTTTTACTGCTTTTCACCTTTTTCAGCATAACTTTTCATTTTTCATACCAGGGATCAAAGTTAGACTGTCCTCGAATTCCTTCAATTCGCCTGTGAAATGATCACAAATATTGTCTGCAAAGTCCGGGATTGGATATAATGAAAGTTGAATGAAACAGAGGGTATCTGTATGACTCTTAAACAACTGCTTGGCCAAATAGAAGAGCACTGTGAATAAACCTTCTCTAAAAGAAGGGAAATCACGAAGACTGTCGAATGTAGTCTAGTGGATGAATAAATTTGCCTATCCCAGGTTGATGGATTTTTTTCGTTTCCTTTGTTTTGTAAAGTATAATAGTTTTAACCTGCTCCAGCTGTTGATTGGGGTGTAAGACAAAGATTCCTGCGGATGAATGGTTAATGTGAGACTTGTCCAGCTCTGGCACATTGGCGGCTAGAGGCTCGAGGTCATAAGTCAAGCAAGCCAAAAAGGCAAGGAGCGCCTTTCCGATTTGCCCGCCTTATGCTTGTCGCCTCTGGTCGAGCCGCCACGCCCGCAGGCTTGCCGAGGAGGATCGCGGGTCACCACCGGAAATCGAAGCTTTCACGGAAATCAACAACGGTGTTTAGAACCTGAATTGAAAGGTGGTGTAAACATGTCATTGACTTTTTATTCTTATCCAAATTGCGGAACGTGCCGAAAAGCAAAGAAATGGCTAGAGGACAATAACGCAGATTATAATGAAATACATATTGTTGAAAATCCCCCGTCAAAAGAAGAACTGAAAAGCCTTTATGAAACAAGCGGTTTGCCATTGAAAAAGTTCTTTAATACAAGCGGGAAGAAGTATCGTGAGCTTGGATTGAAGGATAAGGTGAATTCCGCTTCTGATGAGGAGCTGCTAGAGATTCTTTCCACAGACGGTATGCTGATCAAACGACCGCTCACCACGGATGGTTCGAAGGTGACAGTCGGATACAGAGAAGATACGTTTGAAGAGGCCTGGAAGTAAGTGCGTAATCATTGATATGAAGCGGAAATGGAAGGTCCTGTAACAGCATATAAAAAGTTTTGAATGAAACACTGCGTTTTCTTGCTTTTTTATTTAAAAGTGTGTCAATATTAGGTTGTATACCAAGTATTTGGAGGGATTTGAAATGAGTACACCGAAAGAACTTCGCTATTCTGAAGAACATGAGTGGGTCAAAACCGAAGGGGAAAAACTGCGTATTGGAATTACTGCGTTTGCGCAATCTGAACTTGGAGATATCGTATTCGTCGAACTGCCTGAAGTAGGCGACGAAGTGAAAGCTGATGAACCATTTGGAAGCGTCGAATCAGTTAAAACAGTTTCTGAGCTTTATGCACCAGTTTCAGGTAAAATCGTTGAAGTGAATGAAGAGCTTGCTGACAGCCCTGAATTTGTCAATGAATCTCCTTATGAAAAAGCTTGGATGATCATCGTTGAACCATCAGATGCTGGAGAAGTGGACAAGCTTATGACAGCAGAACAATATGAGGAAATGATTAACGAAGGGTAATGATTCCAAAACACCTTGAGGGTATTCTCTGGGTGTTTTGTTTTTCTTTTAGGGCATTCTAAATGCAGAAGACATTAAAGAAAGGATGACCCCGATGACTCTTGAACCAAAAAAGCTTGATGTTACCGAACGTGTGACTGGAAAACTGAAAAACGGGAATCTGGAATTGTATCTCGACAATCAGCCGATCGGCCGCATGGCAGTTCCCCTGACTGGAATCACCATGGAACCTAATTTTGAAACAAGTGAAGATAAAATTTTTCAGCATTACACCGCAACAGAAGGGTCTGAAGCACGCTATACGGACTGCGATGAGGGTGGATGGTGTTGATTTCACATGAAGGGTGGCAGGCTTCCTCCGGGCGGGACTGGCACCCTTTTGTCTATTTGCAGAATACCGAAGGATTGCGTGGGATATAAAGCTGCGGCCATGCGGCCATTAAACCCGGGCTGCTAACCGAAACCCTTCAAGTATCGGCCTTATCTCTTTCTATTTTAAATAAAAAATGAGAAGATATAAGTAAGTAGTGGACATCATCTCTAATAAATTGAATATACTATCCTAATCTTATTTTCTGAAAGATAAGGTGATGACAATGTTTGATAACGGTGATGAGAAAGTAATCATTGTAGAGGGCACGACGGATAAACGAAAAGTAGAGGGTATCATAAAAGAGCCCATTGAGATTATCTGCACAAATGGAACCATAAGCATTACGAAAATGGACGAACTGATTGATTCGTTAGAGCAGAGAGATGTTTATATTCTGGTGGATGCCGATCATGCAGGAGAAAAGCTTCGAAAACAATTCAAGCGGGAATTCCCGGAGGCAGAACACTTATATATCGACCGGATGTATAAAGAAGTGGCATCTGCTCCCGAATACCATTTGGCATCTGTACTGATTGGTGCAAATATTGATGTACACACGGAATACTTGGAAAAAAGGATGAGTTAACGTTGAATGAGGTAAGCAGTACCAGTTCGCTATATGATTCAATACACACACATGAGTTTACGGCCGTGTATCTTTACACGCCAATGTGTGGGACATGCCAGGTAGCAGGCAGAATGATGGAAGTCGTGAAAAAGCTTCCGCAATCCTTTCATTTTAATAAAGTCAATTTGAATTACTTACCACAGTTTGCAGAAGAGCAGGCGATCGAGAGTGTACCATGCTTACTTCTTTATAAAAATTCAAAAGAGAAGGAAAGGATCTATGCTTTCCAATCAGTTCCCTATTTATATGAGATGTTAAAGAAAACGGAGACCTTTTGTGAATAAAGGTCTTTTTTGTATAAATCAAGAGCTCTTCTTTTGAAAAACAATAAATAATCATCAAAAGCTTTCTACAAACTAGGACATATTTCTTGGGAAATGAAGGAGAAATTGCTCGGAATTTATATTCTGAATATTCAAAAACTGATTAATTCGACACGAAGACCTTTTCTGCCTAAAACCATGTCGAGAGAGATAAAAAGGATAAAAAACCCATTCGGAGAATTAAGTATGTAAGAAGATTCGCGGGAGGGTATTTATGAGAAATCTATTAGATAAGCTAATTGACCAATGTCATTCCAAGTACCATCTTCAGCTGTTATTTCCTTCAGACCCATTTATTCTTCAACTTGAATGTGAGAATCAGCGTTACACACTTTCTTTTTCGAATAAAGAGTGTTTCGTCGCGGAAGAGCTCAGTAACCTTGAACCTCAATTTGTCATTAAAGGCAGCGAGGAGATGATCACCACCGTTCTCGCAGGTCATGAGCTATTATCAAGGATGGCAGAAAGGGATCAATTGTCAGTAAAGGGAGGCTACCGCCCTCTGTTATTCGTCGAATCTGTGCTTTGGCTGACAAGGCCGATGTTGAAAGAACCTGTTGAAATATATTGAAAGCTTTAAAGTTCCGAAAAAAATAATTGACACACTGTATGTACGGTGATAGAATCACCTTTGTAGCAAATATTCTGAGACTTTACACTCACTAATTTAATATAGTTTGACTTACTCTTATTAAGAGTGGTGGAGGGAAGTGCCCTATGAAGCCCGGCAACCGTCAATGAAAATTGAAATGGTGCCAATTCACTCAAAGCTGATGCTTTGAAAGATAAGAGGAAGGATAGTCATATGATTATGCCTTTCTGCTTATCTGCGGAAAGGTTTTTTTATTGCCCGGATTTGATAGGACCGGCTGGAGCATGTTTTTATAAAGAAAAGCTATAATCCTCATTATAACGCTCTATTTACTCAGGGAAAGAAAGGTGACTGACAGCATGATTACGATCTCAGATGTAAAAAAAATATATCAATCAAAAACAGGGCCGATTTCAGCTGTTGACGGGGTTGACCTTTCCGTTTCGGAAGGTGAAATCTTTGGGGTGATCGGTTACAGCGGTGCGGGTAAAAGTACACTGATCCGGATGCTGAATGGACTGGAGGTTCCAACAGAAGGAACAATCGATGTGAACGGGCAGGCAGTTTCAAGTATCAAAGGCAGGAGGCTGCGTGAAGCAAGGCAGTCCATCGGAATGATCTTTCAGCACTTTAATCTATTATGGTCCAGAACTGTTCTGGAAAATATTCAATTCCCCTTGGAAATAGCGGGGGTGTCCAAAAGGGATCGGACACGGAGAGCAAATGAATTACTGGCGCTTGTCGGACTTGAAGGAAGAGGGGATGCCTATCCTTCACAACTGAGCGGGGGACAAAAGCAGCGTGTAGGAATCGCAAGGGCTCTCGCCAATAACCCGAGTGTGCTGTTGTGTGACGAAGCAACTTCTGCCCTTGATCCGCAGACGACAGATTCAATTCTTGATTTATTGGTGGATATCAATAAGCGTCTTGGATTGACCATTGTATTGATTACCCATGAGATGCATGTCATCCAGAAAATCTGTCACCGGGTCGCGGTGATGGAGGATGGGAAGGTTGCGGAACTTGGGGATGTTCTGGAAGTATTCCGTAATCCCAAGCAGCAAGTGACAAAACGTTTTGTAAAAGAAGTATCACAGGATCAGGATTCTGAAGAAGTGATTCAGGAGTTGATCAAGCAATACCCTACTGGAAAAGTATTGAAGTTCATTTTTGTAGGTGAGTCGACCGGGCAGCCTTTGATCACTTCGTTAATCAGGAGGTTCGATCTTGAAGTGAACATCCTGCAAGGACAGATTTCCCAGACGCAAAAAGGAGCATACGGCACTCTGTTTGTTCATTTGGACGGGCCAGAATCGCAGCTTAAGGAAGCTCTTCAGTTTGCTGAGAGTCAACAGGTGAAAGTGGAGGTGATGGCAGGATGATTGAAACGCTATTTCCAAATGTCGATTGGGAAAAAATGTGGGAAGCAACGTTAGAGACACTCTATATGACCGGGATGTCCGTCCTGATCACATTTGTATTAGGCATCATACTTGGAATCCTATTATTCCTGACATCCAAAGAAAATCTCTGGGAAAATAAGCTTACTTACACGGTTACGAGCTCTGTCGTAAATGTGTTCAGGTCGATTCCGTTCATCATACTGATCGTATTGCTGATCCCCTTCACGAAATTTTTATTGGATACGATCAGGGGAGCAAATGCCGCTTTGCCGGCTCTTATCATAGGGGCAGCACCGTTCTACGCCAGAATGGTCGAAATCGCCCTTAGAGAAGTGGATAAAGGTGTAATCGAAGCCGCCAAGGCGATGGGTGCAAAAACCAGCACGATCATCCTGAAGGTCCTGCTGCCGGAATCCATGCCCGCACTCATCTCGGGTATAACGGTTACAGCTATTGCGCTTGTAGGCTATACAGCGATGGCAGGAGTCATCGGTGCAGGAGGACTTGGAAACCTGGCTTATCTGGACGGGTTCCAGAGAAGCAGGGAAGACGTAACACTGGCGGCCACGATCATGATACTGATCGTTGTGTTTGCCATTCAAATCATAGGTGATTTCTTTACAAATAAATTAGACAAACGATAAGAGGAGAGAAAAAACATGAAAAAATGGGTAGCAGGAGTTATAGCAGCAACTAGTATTTTTGGATTGGCAGCATGCGGAAGTGATGCTGGATCGGAAAGCGATGAAAAGGAACTGGTCGTAGGTGCTTCAAATGTACCTCATGCTGAAATCCTTGAACAAGTGAAGCCGATTTTGGAAGAGAAAGGAATCAATTTGCAAATTGAGACCTATCAGGATTATATCCTTCCGAATAAAGACCTCGATAATGAAGACCTGGATGCGAACTATTTTCAAACCATCCCTTATATGGACTTGCAAATGAAGGAAAACGACTATGATTTCGTCAACGCAGGCGGAATCCATATCGAACCAATCGGGGTGTATTCCAAAAAGCATAAATCTTTAGATGAACTTCCGGAAGGTGCCACCATCTTAATGAGTAACTCAGTATCCGACCACGGCCGAATCCTTACCCTGTTGGAAAAGAAAGGGCTTATCAAATTAAAGGACGGAGTTGAAAATACACAGGCGCAGCTTGAAGACATAGAGGAAAATCCTCGAAATCTCAAATTCGATTATGAATATGAAGCAGCACTTCTTCCGCAAATGTATGAAAATGAAGAAGGGGACGCAGTGGTGATCAATTCCAACTATGCCATCGATGCCGGCCTGAAACCACTGGAAGACTCAATTGCTATAGAAGACACTGATTCTCCTTATGTGAATGTGATTTCGGTCAACAAAGGAGATGAAGATAAGGAAGAAGTGAAAGAGCTGGTTAAAGCCCTTCGTTCAAAAGAAATTCAGGAATTCATCAATGAAGAATGGGATGGAGCGGTAGTACCAGTATCAGAATAATGTCTAAGAATCTTTTCTGAAAATAAGCCTATCCTAAGCAACCCGGTGACTGGATCGGGTTGCTTTTATTCAGTTATGGGAAAGTAAAATTTCACTTTGAGACATGGCAGAGCTCCAGCGTCTGATCATTCGTGACCTGTCGGGGCTTTCGCTTTTCTTTTCATGCTGCGGCTGCACTAAATTCCTGACATAAACCTTTCCTGATTGGTTCATACTATCTTCGAAGAATCTATTCGAAAAAATGGAGTTGAAATATGATGCAAATAGAACCAAGAAATACAACTGAAGCCGCACTTCATGATTATAAAATGGGGCTTGGAATCTTCACGGAAAAAATGCCGGAGCTAGCACAGCATTACAATACATTCACTGAACACTGCTTCAGAGAAGGTGTCCTCACGAAAAAAGAAAAGCAGCTCATCGCCCTGGGTATCAGCCTCTATTCCCAAGATGAATACTGCATCATCTACCACACAAAGGGATGCATCGATGAAGGATGTTCCGAACAGGAAATACTTGAAGCGGTGGGGGTCACCGCAGCATTCGGCGGCGGAGCGGCAATGAGCCAGGCTGTGACACTAGTCCAGCAATCCGTTCAGGAAATTAACCAACTGAAGCAATAAACCAGACGAGAGGGGAATCACTCCCCTCGTTTTTAGTTTCTACTATAATATACATGACTTAATACCTGGTATTTAAGGCTCGAATTTAATAAACTTAAGTTCCTCATTTATGTCTTCATTGGATTTGTGAAAGCTTATAGTTGTTTATTAGCTCAGGCTCAGGTATGTCATAAGATAAATGATCCCAGAAGGTTAAAAGGCGCCAGCGAGGGAAATACCTCCTATGCTTGTCAGAAGCTGGACAGGAACCACCGCTTATTTTTTGACCCGTGACAAGCGAAGTCTTGTATGAGAATTAACAGGGGAATAAACAGACAAAACCTCCTTTAAAAACAATGTAAGCGCTTTATCTTTATACAAGCCTATGGATATTTACTAACTTACCTATTATTCGCCAGTATAATGGCGGAATTTTGTGAAAACTTAACGAAACCCTCCTGTTAAAATCTTCTGACGTTGTTTTATCAGAAAAAATGACCGAAAACGGGTTTTGTGTTCAGGATGAAGGGGTAGTATAGTTATAAATATAAAATTTGAAAGGAATGATTTATTATCGACTCTCTTGAGGGTTTGTCGTACACAAGTGAAATGGAAAAGGCGATGCATAGTGCCCATGGGATTGGATACGAGGTGTACAAACGAAAGCATGATGTCAGAATGCAAGTAGAAAAACAAAGAGAGCGGGATTATAAAGAAAGCCGGAGAATGATTGCGGCACTTGATAGAAAAGTGCATGCTCATATATAATAGACCTAAAGGAAAACCAGTGTTGAAACAGACACTGGTTTTTTTCTTGAATATGGCTTGAACCAGCTAAAACACTAAGTTGATGATAATACTTGGGGAGGAAATCAACTGCAGGAGAAATGAATTTTCAAATATGTAATTATTTCCTATTTATATAGGGACGAAACCGGACAACTTCCTTTGGCGTGAGTACCTGCATTTTTCATCAGTTTCATGTAAAGAATAGGAGAGTATTTGCAGGTCGGAAACACAATGGTCATGAGGTCTGAAAAAGTTGATAATACCTTTTATTTGTTATAAGATTGTAATGAGAATAAATTGAGAATGATGAAAGAATTTAATTCTTCCATTCATTTTATAAAGTCACGGAGGTAAATACACATGGCAGGTTCTACTTTAACAATTAAAGATCTTCATGTTGAAATTGAAGGAAAGGAAATCCTGAAAGGGGTTAACCTTGAAATTAAAGGTGGAGAAATCCACGCAGTAATGGGTCCGAATGGTACAGGTAAATCAACTTTATCTTCTGCTATCATGGGTCACCCGAAGTATGAAGTAACAAAGGGAAGCATTACTTTTGACGGGCAGGATGTACTTGAAATGGAAGTTGATGAGCGTGCTCAAGTTGGTCTGTTCCTTGCAATGCAGTATCCAAGTGAAATCAGCGGAGTAACGAATGCAGACTTCCTGCGTTCAGCAATCAACAGCCGTCGAGAAGAAGGCGATGAGATCTCGCTTATGAAATTTATCCGTAAAATGGATTCTGAAATGGAATACCTGGAAATGGATCCGGATATGGCACAGCGTTACTTAAATGAAGGTTTCTCAGGCGGTGAGAAAAAACGTAACGAAATCCTTCAATTGATGATGCTTCAGCCTAAGATCGCAATCCTTGACGAGATTGATTCCGGTCTTGATATTGATGCACTTAAAGTTGTATCGAAAGGAATCAACAAAATGCGCGGTGAAGATTTCGGATGCTTGATCATCACTCACTACCAGCGTCTTCTTAACTACATCACTCCAGACCGTGTACACGTAATGATGCAGGGGCGTGTTGTGAAATCAGGCGGTGCGGAACTCGCACAGCGTCTTGAGGCGGAAGGTTATGACTGGATTAAAGAAGAGCTGGGAATCAAAGACGAAACTGTTGGCCAAGAAGCGTAAGTGTTAGGGGGATAATAATGACTGCAGTAACGAAACTATCAGTAGATCAGGACTATGTCAGCTCCTACTCAAAGCAGCTTGGAGAGCCAGAATGGTTAACAACCCTTCGTACAGATGCCTTTAACAAAATGAAGGATCTTAGCCTTCCGGTTGCAGATAAAACGAAAATCACGAACTGGAATTTCACTTCTTTCAAGAAGCATACGGTTGAAAGTGATTCGTTCTCATCCTTGAGTGAGCTGCCAGAAGAAGTAAAAACACTAGTTGACTTAGACAGCAAAGATCAAAGCTTATATATACAACGCAATAACACACCGGCTTTTCTTTCTCTTTCAAATGAATTAAAAGACAGTGGTGTTATTTTCACGGATATTTTCACAGCGGCGAAAGAGCACAGCGACCTTGTTCAGAAGTATTTCATGACTGAAGGCGTGAAATCGGATGAACACAAGCTTACTGCACTTCATGCCGCATTGATGAATGGGGGAGCCTTCCTTTACATTCCGAAAAACGTAGAACTGAAAGACCCGATTCAAGCGGTATATGTTCACGATCATGCTGAAGTTGCTATGTTCAACCACGTATTGGTTGTAGCAGAAGACAACAGCTCAGTGACATATGTAGAAAACTATATTTCTACAACAGACGTTGAAGATGGTGTATACAACATCGTAACGGAAGTGGTTGCAAACAATAACGCTAAAGTTGCCTACGGAGCGGTAGACAACCTTGCAAGCGGATTGACCACATATGTGAACCGCCGCGGTGTCGCAGCCAGGGATGCACGTATTGAGTGGGCTCTTGGCTTGATGAATGATGGAGACACAGTTTCCGAGAACGTAACGAACCTGATCGGTGACGGTTCTTATGGTGATACCAAAACAGTCGTGGTCGGTCGGGGCAAACAAAAGCAGAATTTCACGACTAAAGTTGTTCACTTCGGAAAAAATTCTGAAGGCTACATCTTGAAGCATGGAGTCATGAAAGATGAAGCATCTTCTATCTTTAACGGTATCGGAAAAATTGAACAGGGTGCTTCCAAGTCTAATGCAGAGCAGGAATCCCGTGTATTAATGCTCAGTGAAAAAGCACGGGGGGATGCGAATCCGATTCTTCTGATCGATGAAGATGACGTAACAGCAGGTCACGCAGCCTCAGTGGGCCGCGTCGATCCGCTTCAGCTTTATTATCTGATGAGCCGCGGTATTCCGCAAAAAGAAGCAGAACGACTTGTTATTCACGGATTCCTTGCTCCTGTCGTTAACCAATTGCCGATTGAAGGAGTTAAGAAGCAGCTCGTCGAGGTAATTGAAAGGAAAGTAAACTAATGGATGTCAAAGAGATTCGTAAACATTTTCCGATTCTCGACCAGGAAGTGAATGGCCATCCTCTCGTTTATTTAGACAGTGCAGCAACATCTCAAAAGCCTGTTCAGGTAATTGATGCAATAAATGATTATTATCGCGGCTATAATTCGAATGTTCACCGCGGAGTCCATACCCTTGGAACGAGGGCAACTGATGGTTATGAAGGAGCACGTGAAAAGGTTCGTAAATTCATCAATGCCTCCACAACTCAAGAGGTGATTTTCACACGTGGAACGACGACTGCAATCAATACCGTCGCAGCCAGCTACGGACGCGCCAATCTGGGTGCAGGCGACGAAATCGTCATTACTCACATGGAGCACCACAGCAATGTCATTCCTTGGCAGCAGCTTGCCAAAGAAACAGGGGCTGTATTAAAATATGTTCCACTTCAAGAAGATGGAACGCTCACGCTGGAAGATGTAAAAGAAACTGTTACTGCTCAAACGAAAATCGTATCGATCACAATGGTATCGAACGTACTTGGTACGATGAATCCAATCAAGGAAATCGCGAAAATCGCCCATGACCAAGGCGCAGTCATGGTAGTGGATGGTGCGCAGGCTGCACCTCACATGAAAATCGATGTTCAAGACCTTGACTGTGATTTCTTCGCTTTTTCCGGCCATAAAATGGTAGGACCTACCGGTATCGGTGTCCTTTACGGGAAGAAGAAGCACCTGAACAAGATGGAACCGATCGAATTCGGCGGAGAAATGATTGACTTCGTCGGTCTTCAGGAATCCACTTGGAAAGAGCTTCCTTGGAAGTTTGAAGGCGGCACTCCGATCATTGCGGGAGCAATTGGTCTCGGAGCTGCGATTGATTTCCTTGAAGATATCGGATTGGACAATATCGAAGCTTATGAGCATAAGCTTGCAGAATATGCTTTGAATAAAATGAATGAAGTCGAAGGGATGACCATTTATGGTCCGAAAGATCCCGGTCAACGTGCGGGTCTCGTTACCTTCAATATTCATGATGTCCATCCACATGATCTCGCCACTGTACTTGATGCGGAAGGAATTGCTATCCGTGCGGGTCACCATTGTGCACAGCCTCTCATGAAATGGCTGAATGTCTCGGCGACTGCACGTGCCAGCTTCTACCTGTATAATACAGAAGAAGATATTGATAAACTTGTTGCAGGCCTAGTGAAGACAAAGGAGTTTTTCAGCGATGTCTTTTAATAACTTAGATCAGCTGTACAGACAAGTCATCATGGACCATTACAAGAATCCGCGTAATAAAGGGTCTTTGGAAGATGGCAGTTTTACAATCGATATGAATAACCCGACCTGCGGGGACCGTATTCACTTGACACTGAAAGTGGAGGACGGCATTGTTCAGGACGCCAAGTTTGACGGAGAAGGGTGTTCAATCTCGATGGCATCTGCATCCATGATGACACAAATTGTAAAAGGCAAGGAAATTGACGAAGCCTTGAAGCTATCGAAGATTTTTTCTGATATGATGCAAGGAAACGACTATGATGAAGATGTGGATTTAGGAGATATTGAAGCACTTCAGGGAGTCGCTAAATTCCCTGCCCGCATTAAATGTGCGACCCTGGCATGGAAAGCGATGGAAAAAGGAGTAAAAGAAGAAGAGCAGGAGTAAGCTCTTCTTCGGTACTCTATCAAAGAATGGAGGAATCGACATGGCAAAGAAGATGCCTGAGATCGGGGATTATAAATACGGTTTTAGCGATAAAGACGTATCAATTTTCCGTTCAAAACGTGGTTTGACGCGTGAGATTGTAGAAGAAATCTCCCGCATGAAGGAAGAGCCTCAATGGATGCTTGATTTCCGTTTGAAGTCACTTGACCATTTTTATAACATGTCAATGCCACAATGGGGCGGCGACTTACAAGAACTGAACTTTGATGACATTACGTACTACGTAAAGCCATCAGAGAAATCAGAGCGCAGCTGGGATGAAGTACCTGAGGAAATCAAACAGACGTTTGATAAATTGGGTATTCCAGAAGCTGAGCAAAAGTATCTTGCCGGGGTATCTGCCCAGTACGAATCTGAGGTTGTTTACCACAACATGCAAGAAGATCTTGAAAATATGGGAATCGTATTCAAAGATACAGATTCTGCCCTTAAAGAAAATGAAGAGCTTTTCCGCGAGCATTGGGCAAAAGTTATCCCGCCGACGGATAACAAGTTTGCTGCACTGAACTCTGCGGTATGGTCAGGTGGATCATTCATCTATGTGCCTAAAGGTATTAAGGTTGATACGCCGCTGCAAGCGTACTTCCGTATCAACTCTGAGAATATGGGTCAATTCGAACGTACATTGATCATTGTTGATGAAGGCGCAAGCGTACACTATGTAGAAGGGTGTACAGCACCTGTCTACACAACGAACTCGCTTCACTCAGCGGTTGTTGAAATCATCATCAAAAAAGATGCGTACTGCCGTTACACGACGATTCAAAACTGGGCGAACAACGTATTCAACCTGGTAACGAAGCGTGCTGTGTGTGAAGCGAACGCAACGATGGAATGGGTGGACGGGAACATCGGATCTAAACTTACGATGAAATATCCGGCTGTCATCCTAAAAGGAGAAGGCGCCCGCGGCATGACTCTTTCCATCGCGTTAGCAGGTAAAGGTCAGCACCAGGACGCAGGAGCTAAGATGATTCACTTGGCGCCGAACACTTCTTCAACCATCGTCTCGAAGTCGATCTCCAAACACGGCGGTAAAGTAACATACCGCGGGATCGTTCACTTCGGACGCAAAGCGGAAGGCGCACGCTCTAACATCGAGTGTGACACGCTGATCATGGATAATCAGTCCACTTCCGATACGATTCCTTACAACGAAATTCTTAACGACAATATCTCGTTGGAACACGAAGCGAAGGTATCGAAAGTATCTGAAGAACAATTATTCTATCTGATGAGCCGCGGTATTTCAGAGGAAGAAGCAACAGAAATGATCGTAATGGGCTTCATCGAGCCATTCACGAAAGAACTTCCTATGGAATATGCAGTTGAAATGAACCGCCTCATCAAGTTCGAGATGGAAGGTTCTATTGGATAATACCTGAAAAAGTATTATGTAAATGATTTTAAGGTGAAGAAGGCGGACTTTTTAAGTTCGCCTTCTTCTATTTTCAGGCAATGTTCAGGATAGATTTCACTTGTATTGTTATTTTTCGATTCATGACTAATGTTCAGAAAAGTTAAGTACTTGCCGCATAGATCAAAGTAAAAAAGAGGGTGGCCCCAAAAAATAAGGATCCCCTCTTTTATATTAGAATTTACTAGAACCAACAGTTGTTATTTCGTTGTCTGCGGCAGCCATTGTCATGTCTTCTATCATCTGCATCATCAAGAAGATCTGAGAGACAGCGTCTTACCCCTCTGCAAAAGTCTCTACCATCAATATGGCTGTGAACCTTTACTTTGAAATTGTTATCATCAAAGTCTCCACCAACGTTATTTCTTCTATTTCCACACATACATTTCACCCCCTTTATTGCTAAATTGCTTTACGCTTTATTTTATGCTCGTCCACACTAATTGAGAGAGTAGATTGCCTACTATGCTGTTAATTGTGCTTCTATCCAGTAAAAAGAGATTTTAATACCATCCAAATGGACTTTATTTTGACGCAAATTAAAAAGAGGCTGGGACAAAAGTGTTTTAGCCTAAGAAAAACCCGAACTAAACTGCCTTCTAACAGGCAAATTAGTTCGGGTTATTATTTTATTCAATGTACCCTTAAGTTTTAGAACTTTCCAGCGGTTGATTGGAGTGCAAGACGAAGACTCCTGCGGGGAGAGTAGCATATTAGAAAAGCGGATGGGCTTTGCTCAGAGGCGGGGTGCATAAGACGAATCGTCCTGGAAGGCGCACTTTGCCTTCTTGGCCGGTTTGGCTTATGTCATGTGCCTCTAAGCCCTGCAGCTAGACAAGTGAGACCCCACAGGAGCGAACGCGACGAGGAGGCTCACGGGCTACCCGCGGAAAGCGAAGTCTTGCACGGAAATCATTAGCGGTATTAAGAACATACGCTGAAATTGTTCGTCTATATATCGTGGTTTATTAGTTTTGTCCCAGCCTCTATTTATGCAATGGGGATTCTATTTATCCATCTCTACTAAATAATTTAAGGGTCTTATATATCAGCTAACTTCGTAAAATATAGATGTCATTCTTTGAAGATGTGTCTTGGTAAGAATCCTTGCAAATTCAATTCGTGGACGAACTTCTGTGAACCGTTGTCGTATATTGTTTCTCCATTGAAAACTAATCGTATCTTTCTATAAAAGAATTCTTTAATTTAGGTTTACAAAAGGAAATAGTGGATATAAAACAAGTAGGATTGGCTATCCTACTTTTAGCATACATAATTCTTTCCGGAGAAGGACTGGATAATGA
>NZ_JABMCR010000249.1 GCF_013179555.1 Bacillus haikouensis | reverse complement strand
CTGAGCCAGGATCAAACTCTCCGATAAAAGTTTGAATAGCTCTTGTTTGCAACGATTCAATCGTTGCGGTAAATCTAGAATTAACGTTGACGTATTGTCTTGTTTTGTTCAGTTTTCAAGGTTCAATGTTTTAAGTAGGCTCGCTTGAGCACCTCTTAAATATAACATTTTTCATCATAAAGCGTCAAGCTTTTTTTGAAAGTTGTTTTTGTGTCGTTTTCGGCGACAAGGAATATAATAGCACCTTTTCTATTAAAGAGTCAATACTATTTATAAACTTTTTTGAAAGAAGTAAATTTGCCCCTTCAAATCAAGACGTTATATAAACCAAGAATAAAGCCATACCCGAATTAAACCGAAACGGGGATGGCTATGATTATTAACCTGCAAATTGAATATACTTTCCTCCTTTCACTGGATATATACTTTCTGTAACGATCCAGTCCCATACGAGCTCATGAGGTCTTTTGCCAAGGCAACCGGACAGCAAAAGTTCAGATGAGATTTTTTTAATAGGAAAGCTTTTGGTGAAATAAGTGCGGTGAGAATCAATATCCTTGAGGATGATACCGTCTTCTGTGACAGCAGATATGTGAAAGAGACTATTAATCGATTCACTATATTCTCCCGCTTGTTTTTCCCAGCGGTCATGGTCTTTTTCGTAAACCCAATCTGGTTGATGGAAACGGGGATAGTCTTTTAAGAAGAAATAGTTGAGAAGGTCTTCGCAATTTTTAAGGATTGGTGTTCCATTGATGATGTATCCATCAACCAACTGTAAAAAGTCAGTTTGTTCTTTTCATCCAGCCACCGGACGAATTTTCTCAGTTGTGAAAGGAAAATCTCTGCGTAGTTTTTATGCGGGATGATTTTGGTGTAATGCGGGAGATAGGCAAAGATCAATTCTTCCCAAAATGAGGAGGGACACTCTTTCCATGATGGAGGGCATTCATCTTCTAAGTGATCAGTCATGTAGTGGGCATAAAGGATCGGAGGAATTCATTTCTTTTTTATTGGCCATCTGTTCTCTTTTATAGTCGATAAGGTCATTCCTGTAGTACTCCATTAAACCGCGGTACCGCATATCAAATTCTTTGCTGATCTTCAGTTTTTCGAGCAGTTCCAGATGTTCTCCGGGATGTTTGAATTCCTGCAGCCAAACTCGTGTGTTTGAATCTTCTTGGAAAGTTCTTCCTTTCATCAATAAACCACCAGCTTTCTTCAAATTTTGATTGATGGGGTAAAAGTAGAGGGGAGGGGTTCGACCCAAAGGACACCATTTATAAATGATAAAGAATAGGTATTTTTTAATCGTTAAATAGAGGAAGCCCAACATGTTTAATAGAAGAAGGTATAGTAAAGAAGATACAGGACTCCAAGAAAGGGGAATAGAAGATGAATGAAATCAAACATGCGATTCAAGATCAATACCCTGATGATTTTGCTTGGTGCTGCGGATGCGGGCGCTTGAATAAAAACGGACATCATTTCCGCACCGGTCTGGAAGGCGGGAATACTGTTACGGTCTACACTCCCAAGCCTGAACATACCGCTCTTCCGGGTTATGTTTATGGCGGACTGATCGCTTCGCTGATCGATTGCCATGGAACCGGATCTGCTGCCATTGCACTTCACAAATTGAATGGAGGAAATGTAGGGGATGGACAAGAGCCCCCGCGATTTGTGACCGCCTCTTTGCATGTGGATTTCATGAAGCCCACTCCACATGGGGTTCCTTTGAGGGCGGTCGGAACTGTTGAAAAAATTCATCCAAAGAAGTTCAAAGTAGAAACGGAAGTTTTTGCCGAAGGAAAACTATGTGCCCGCGGCGAAGTGGTGGCTGTGGTGATGCCGGAGACATTTATGCAAAGCTGATCGCAGGCAGCAGGAAGAACCTCTGTCTTTATAACAGGAGCAGATTATTACAAAGAAAAACAGCCCTTAAACAGGCTGTTTTTCTCTTTCTTTATCCGCTTTACAAAACCCACATCTGTATCACAGTCAGGCCCACCACTCCCGGAATTCCAAGGATTCCAGAAATGGAGGATGTCGCTAAATTAATGGGGACATGAATTCCGTACTGGCTGCCAAAGGCGTTCAGGAAAAATAGAAATAGTGCTCCGATCATGACCTTCATGGCGACTTGTCCTACAAATCGCAGTGGTTTGACGGGTGTGCCCGCGGCTAACAGAAGGACGATGAGTCCGCTTATCACTGATATCACAATTACTGGGTTCATACCCTCTCTCCTCTCAACATGGAACATTATGAATCACTTATTGAAAGGATATGAAGGTTGTCTACCTTTTTATGACGATATTTCTGTGTTTCGCTTCTCTAAATAAGAAAAAATATTTTGCTTCAGCAATTTTTGAAGAGCAGTGAAGATTTAAATTATAGTCCACACTCATCTCGTCGATGCTTCGCTGTTGGTTCCAATGCTGTTTCGTTTCTTCCAATGTCTGAAGCAGAGTCTGATCATACTCTCGTTTGAGTTTCCCTTTTTTCCGGAAAAACATAGATTCTCTCCCTTTTAAACGTCTCTTCTTCCTTCAAGGGCTTTGGACAATGTAACTTCATCCGCGTATTCAAGGTCCCCTCCGACAGGCAGGCCGTGTGCAATCCTTGTGATGCGGATGCCGGATGGTTTGACGAGACGAGATATATACATGGCGGTTGCTTCGCCTTCGATATTTGGATTTGTCGCAAGAATCACTTCCTGCACCTCGTCACTTTGAAGACGTTTAATCAGGTCAGGTACGTTGATATCCTCAGGACCGATTCCGTCCATAGGGGAAATGGCGCCATGAAGGACATGATAAAGACCGTTATATTCCTTCATCTTCTCCATCGCAATCACATCTTTGGGGTCCTGGACCACACAGATGATACTGCGGTCTCTTCGCTGATCCTCACAAATATAGCAGGGATCCCTGTCCGTGATATGACCGCAGACAGAGCAGTAGCTTAGGTTGCGTTTGGCGTTGACAAGTGCTTTCGCAAAGTCCAATACCGTGTCTTCTTTCATACTAAGTACAAAAAAAGCCAGTCGGGCCGCGGTTTTCGGCCCAATGCCTGGCAATTTCATAAAGCTGTCGATCAGCTTTGATATAGGCTCAGGATAATGCATGATATTGCCTCCTAGAACATTCCCGGTAGGTTCATTCCTTTAGTGAATTGACCCATAGTAGAGTTCGTTAATTCTTCTGCTTTCTTAAGAGCTTCGTTTGTTGCAGCAAGCACTAAATCCTGCAGCATATCGATATCTTCAGGATCCACTACTTCTTCATTGATCTTCACGTCAAGAACCTGCTTGTGACCTGAAACGATGACAGTCACCATTCCGCCGCCTGCTGATCCTTCGATTTGCTTTTCACCAAGCTCTTCCTGTGCTTCTGCCATTTTCTTTTGCATCTTTTGCATCTGTTTCATCATATTTTGCATATTACCCATTCCACGCATAGTTTCATGACCTCCAAAAATTTTTTATAAAAAGTTTCACATACTTGATGTGGTAGTTCAATCATCAATCTTTTAGTTCGACTAAATCTCCTGCAATCTTTTCCGCTTCCGAGAGAAGTGTATCTTCTTCCTTTGCTTCTCCTGCTTCACCTTCCCCTGTATCCGTCTGTGAATGGCGGATAAAATCTTCCCTTAACGGGATCCACTGATCTTCAGGAATTCCTATCGGGAAATAATTATTTCCGGTGAGCTCTTGCAGGATGGAGTCCATGCTCGAGATGAAAGCCTGATTCTCCATTGCCATCTGGCAGTGGATATCATATTTGAATTTTAACACAAATGAACCAACTGTTGCCGCAACTGGCTCTGCATCATTCAACAGTGCAGCCTGCGATCGCATTTGACGCTGATTCAGTGTTTCCATCATGTCGCCCCAGCGGCTCTTGATCAGGTTAAGGTCTTCTTTCGTTGCATTCTTTAAGACTTCCTGGATCTGTCCGACTGGCGCTCGGAAGCCTTTTTTCGCACGGACAGGCTTTTTAGCCGGTTGTGCAGCTGGTTCCGATTGAACTTTGATTCCGCCAGCTTTTAACTGCTGGATTTCCTTTTCAAGCTCCTGGATTTTCTTCATCATCTCGCCAACTTCCGGTGAAGACGAGCTGACAGGTGCTTCGAGCTGACACAGCTTGACGATGGATACCTCTAAATAGATGCGGGCATGATTGGAGAATTTCATCTCCTGCCCTGCTTGATTCAACACATCGATGTATTGATAAATCTGGCTAGCCTGCGTTTGACCGGCGAGTTCCTTGAATTCATCATCGAGCAGCACCCGCTCCATCGATTCCTCAAGATTTGGTGCCGTTTGATACAGAAGCATATCGCGGTAATAAAGGATGAAGTCTTCTGCAAATCGTGACGGATCCTTCCCTTGAAAAAGCAGTTCTTCGAGCGCACCCAGCCCTTTCGAAACATCTTTCTCAAGAATCGACCGGGCCAGTGTGTTTAAATACCCCTGGGACACTGCACCCGTGACCGTTAACGCATCATCGACCGTCACAATATCCTGACTGAAGGAAATCGCCTGATCGAGCAGGCTGAGCGCATCCCGCATCCCGCCTTCTGCCGCTCTTGCAATCACCGCCAGCGCATTTTCTTCATAGTTCACACCTGACTCCGTTGCGATATGGCTCATCCTTCCGACAATATCCATGGCGGTGATCCGTTTGAAATCGAACCGCTGACACCGGGAAATGATCGTAAGCGGAATCTTATGGGGCTCAGTGGTCGCCAAAATGAAGATGACGTGCTTCGGAGGTTCCTCCAATGTTTTCAAAAGGGCATTGAACGCCCCGATGGAAAGCATATGAACCTCGTCTATGATATAGACCTTATACTCAACCACGTTTGGTGAATACTTAACTTTATCGCGGATGTCCCGTATTTCTTCTACTCCATTATTCGAAGCAGCATCAATTTCAATTACATCGGGGATCGATCCGTCCGTGATCCCTTTACATGCATCACACTCATTACACGGCTCGGCAACCGGGGAACGTTCACAGTTGACCGCTTTGGCAAGGATCTTTGCTGCACTCGTCTTCCCTGTTCCACGCGGACCTGAAAATAAGTATGCATGAGAAATCTTCTGATGAAGGAGAGCATTTTGCAATGTCTTTGTAACATGCTGCTGTCCCACAACATCTACAAATGACTGCGGACGCCACACACGATATAATGCCTGATATGCCAAAATACTCCCCCCTGTTCATTATGTAAGCTCTTTTGTTTTACATTTCGAAAACCTTATATAAGTATGCTGTGTACAGTGTGTCATTGCAGTCCCAAGCGAATGACATTCATGACATCGTTCTGCGCTGTTCGTCCGATACATGTTATCCCGTCTATTATAACGTATTTTCAAGCAGTATTACAAAGAAAACCGGGGACTGATTTCAGAAAGGTTGAATAGGGTCATGAGGGGCGGGGGAATTGATTTGGATTTTGTTTATTAGGGTTGTTTGCAGGGGAGGTTTGAGGAAGTTGTTTGTTCATTAGTGCAGTTGTGGACGGGCGTTCTGTGAGAAATGGTGCTAATCCTGCTTAAGTGGATTCTATCCTTGCGTTTTATCGGGTTTTCGAATCATATTTATTTCAACTGAATAAAATATTTCCATTTCGACTGAAATCTTGCCGTTTATCACCATATTCTTGCCATTCCGCACTATATTCTTGCCGGTAAACTTAATATTCTTGCCAAAACGGACAATAATCTTGCCATTTAACAATTTTCAGCAGAAACAAGTCCCGATCAACTCAAAATCAAATTCAAAACCGAAGAAATCAAACAAAAAGCCCACCCCGATAATAAAGTGTACCCTTTGTAAAGGACATTTTTAAAAAGCCTAAGCTACTTCTAAAAGATGATCTCTGTATTGAACAGGGGTCATCTTTTTTCGATTCCATTGATATCTATGGTGGTTATAGTAAGTAAT
>NZ_JABMCR010000248.1 GCF_013179555.1 Bacillus haikouensis | reverse complement strand
CTTTTCGCTGCATCAGGTAATGGATGTAACTAAAAAGCATCTTTCCGCACGCTACATATTCCTCTACCTTCACACCATTGAAGGTGTGCTGACGTTTGTAGTGAAGTCTTCACCGGATCATTTCATCTCCCACTACCGCAAAATCAAGGAAGACAGATAGAAGGCCGGATCTGCAGTGCTTTAATGCATGCGGATCCGGCCTTCATTTTATTTAGAAGCGGAACAGGTCGCTTGAGAGGTATCTTTCTCCCGTATCACAGGCGATGCATACGACGACATCGTCAGGGGAAAGAGTCTTGGCAACCTGGATGGCTGCATAGCATGCCGCTCCTGAAGATGGTCCGACAAGGATTCCTTCTTCACTTGCCATTCTTCTTGCAATATCATATGCCTGCTCATCTTCGATCTTATGGATTTTATCGTACACTTCAGTGTTCAGTGTGTCAGGGACGAATCCCGGACTGGTACCGACCAGCTTATGCTTACCCGGTTTACCTCCAGAAAGAACCGGTGATCCTGCAGGTTCTACGACATGCACCTGGATATCAGGATAATGCTCCTTCAGGACTTCACCGGTCCCTGTAATCGTACCGCCTGTGCCGGCAGTTGCGACAAACGCAGAAAGGGGCTTGCCGATTTGCTCCATGGATTCCACGATTTCGAATGCCGTTGTTTTCCGATGGGCATTCGGATTAGCATCATTTTCGAATTGCATCGGCATGAAACTGTTTGGGATCTGTCTCGTGAGTTCTTTCGCTTTCTCGATCGCTCCAGGCATTTTTTCATCCCCCGGGGTCAATACGACTTCTGCCCCGTAAGCCTTCAACAGATTGATCCGTTCCTGAGTCATTGTATCCGGCATGACGAGAATGGAGCGGTACCCTCTTGCTGCAGCGTTCATGGCAAGGCCGATACCAGTATTACCGCTCGTGGGTTCAATAATCGTGGAACCTTCCTTCAGCAAGCCCTCTTTTTCAGCTTCGACGATCATCTGGAAGGCTGCACGGTCTTTCACACTCTTGCTCGGATTATAAAATTCGAGTTTAACATATACATCCGCACCATCAGAAGGATTCAGACGATTTAATTTAACAAGGGGTGTATCCCCGATCAATTCAGCAATATTATGCACTACTTTCATTGTCAACTTCCTTTCCTTCACAATCTATTTCTATGGTACTCATTCATATAAATCTTATCAACTAAATTGGCTTTGTATTTCATTTATGTTGCATTTCCTTTATGAGATTCTTTCTATTAACACATTTTGCTAAAATAGAGATACTAAACAATAAGGATGGAATGTTATGTTAGATACTCACTACTTTTTTGCATTATCTTTACCGGACGATATGAAAAAAGCCATTCAAGAAATGACGGACCCGATAAAGGAGAAGGGTGGATTCAAAAAATGGGTTCATCCTGACGATTACCATATTACACTTGCTTTTTTAGGGAGTGCCCCGAAGGATGATCTGAAATCCGCGATTGATAAGGCAGAGAGTACTTTATTTAACCGTGAAGGCTTTCCTTTGTCCTGCAGCAGGTTTGGGACATTCGGAAAAGAAGATCAGCCGAGGATCCTCTGGATGGGTGTGAATCCTTCGTCCGGTCTCCATCAAATTCGGGAAGAAGTATATGGCGCCTGTGAAGAAGCTGGATTTCAACTGGATACGAGACCGTTCGCCCCTCATATTACCGTCGGACGCAAGTGGAATCTGCCAGCTTCCTTTTCAAAGGAATGGCTGAATGGATTCAATTTGGAAGAAACAGGATCCCATCACATTAAAGAAGTTGTTTTATACAAGACACATATGGATCGTACGCCGAAATATGAAGCGGTGCATACAATCCAATTGAAAGACCTGTCCTAATAGACTTGAAAGGAAGGGCTCCTGATGGCGCAGCTGATTAAACTACAAGATTATGTTTCAAGATATGAAACCGATTTATATAGATATCCTTCCCAATTTGTACGATTAAAAAAGCAGCAATGGGAAAAAATGAAACTTCACTGGGAAAGCGGAGCGGCGTTTGCTTCTATTGACAAAGAGGTAATAAATAAAGAGAAACCCTCCGCAGCAAGAAAGCTTATGTCTTTCTTTAAGAAAATGGACGATGATGAACCTGAAGAAACCGAATTCCTCAAGCAGCAGGCTGATGATGAGATCGATCTTGAAATAAGCTCTCACTCTGATATTTCGACAGAGGAAGAGTTGAAGAAATACTTCCTGGATTCCATCTTTGACTTTCAGTTAAGATGGGCAAGTTCGACGATATCGGAAAAGTCCTATGTGGATAACAGCTACTGTTATGATGAGCGTTTGAAATACTTGCTTCAGAGGTTTCCAGACAATACCCTTGTATTATATTTCCCTGTTCTCAAAATTAAGAATGCCCCGGTGGAATTGGAAGTGATTCTGATCACGCCTACGGGGGTGTGGTGTTTATCCTTTCTTGAATTCGAGGACGGGACAGCCTATATCGGTTCAGGTGATCGATTCTGGGTGAAAAAATGGGGAGACACCGAGACAAGGGTGCTGAACCCTCTGATCTCATTAAAAAGGATGGAACGGATCATTGAGCAAATCATTGAATATGCGGGGATAGAATTGCCGGTACTTAAAGGTATCATCAGCAGGAACGGGTATATCGATTATCCCCAGTCACCGGTAGGATATCGATTCATTGATAAGCGGGAACATGACAGATGGTTCAGTCAGCAGCGTGCTGGCCGTTCACCGATTAAAAGTGTGCAATTGAAAGCAGCAAAAGCCATTCTGGACTATTGTCAGACGACATCATTTAAACGGGTGCATTATCAACAGGAGACATTAAAGGAGTGGAATTCAACAACGGAAGAGGATTCACCATGATAGATATTCATCATCATCCATCCCAAGAGTATTTTCCTTTTGGAATTTTTACTCGGGTCTCCGGGAGACCAAATGATATCTTGTGAATATTATAGGAGTAGGATTTTATGACATTGTTGCATGACAGTTGGAAAATGTTAAATAGAAGCAGGTGGCAAGAGTGTTAGTCATTAGTCGGCAGTATGAAGCATTCCTGGATACATTCAATACGATTACGTTCATTCTCCCTTATGCGTATCACGGAGGTCAGTCTGAAAGTTTCTCACTATTAAAAGACGGGAAAGAAATCGGACTTCAAATAAAGGAGAAGATTCCTTTGGGGGATGCAATGAAATACTCTGCATCACTGCCTGAGAAACTTGAACTCGGGAAAACTTATAAGATCGTGGACGAACATAATACAGAAACCGACCTTCAAATCGGTGCAGTCATTCGTACGGAAGAATTCGATCAGCAGTTTTTTTATAAGGGAGATGACCTGGGAGTAACCTTCCTGGAGGATGCCGCGGTTTTTAAAGTATGGTCTCCCACTTCTACAGAAGTAAAGCTGAAATTAAAGGCTCCAAATAAAGAGCAAGCCGTTCAATATCCCCTTGAACGAAAGGGGAAAGGTGTCTGGGAGGTGACTGTCCGGGAGAATATCCAAGGGTATTATTATACGTTTATGACCTGCATCAATTTAGTCTGGAATGAGCTTATCGATCCTTATGCGAAAGCTGTTTCTTATAACAGTGAATGGGGATGTGCAGTGGATCCCGACCTGATTGGGCCGCGATGTACTTCACTTGAATCATTACCGTCCCCTGTAGATGCAGTAATTTATGAATTGAATGTGAGGGATTTTTCCAGCGCTAAAGAAAGCGGAATGAAGTTCAAAGGCAAGTATCTGGCATTTACAGAGAAAGAGACCAAAACGCCGAATGGTTTTTCAAGCGGTATTCAGTACTTAAAGGAATTGGGCATCACACATGTTGAACTGCTCCCGGTAAACGATTTCGATGGCGTATCCGATGATCCCGGGGACAATCGGTATAATTGGGGATACAACCCTCTATTCTTTAACGCTCCTGAAGGCAGCTACAGTATGAAGCCGCATGATCCAGAAGAACGGATACACGAACTGAAATCTGCCATTCATTCTTTGCATGAAGAGAATATAAGGGTCATTCTGGATGTTGTGTATAACCATGTATATGTAAAGGAGACCTCATCTTTTGAGAAACTCGTTCCCGGGTATTTTTTCCGCCATGATGAAAATGGTCTTCCCTCAAATGGAACGGGGGTCGGGAATGATTTTGCTTCAGAACGCTCCATGGCAAGAAAATTCATTAAAGATTCCATCCGTTATTGGATGAAAACCTTCGGGGTGGATGGATTCCGATTCGACTTGATGGGAATCCTTGATGTCACGACTATGAACGAAATCCGCCAGGAAGCAGACAGGATCCTTCCAGAAGCCATCTTGATCGGTGAAGGGTGGGACCTGAACACCCCTCTTCCCGCCAGCAGAAAAGCAAATATCAGAAATGCAAACAGCCTTATGGGAATCGGACAATTCAATGATAGTTTCCGGGATACGATCAAAGGGAGCACGTTTAATCTGCATGATAAAGGATTTGCCCTCGGGCACGGTAAGCTGGAAGGAAAAGTCGCACAGGTGCTGACAGGCAGTATCGGCACATCTGATGGCGAAAAAGGTATTTTTAAAGAGCCTGCTCAATCCGTCAACTATGTAGAATCTCATGACAATCATACGTTGTGGGATAAAATGAAAGCATGTCTTGAAGAAGAGGAAGATATCCTGAGGAAAAGACAAAAGCTCGCTGCGTCGATGGTGCTGCTTTCTCAAGGTATCCCGTTTATTCATGCAGGACAGGAATTTTTCAGGACCAAGCATGGAATCGAAAACAGCTATCGATCACCTGTGGAAATAAACCAGCTTGATTGGCTGCAAAGAGAACGGCATGAAGGGGATATCGGGTATGTGCGGGGCTTGATCGCAATCAGGAAAAGTCACGGGGCATTCCGCTTCAGGCGATCGGACCTCATCAGAAAATATGCCTCTGTCTCGCATCCTGAAGAAAATCTTGTATCCGTTCATTATCGCGATGTCCATCCTTACGGCCCTTGGAATGAGCTTTTGCTGCTCTTCCATTCAGGCAGCAGCCATAACGTACAATTTCCACTGCCAAAAGGAAAAACATGGACACTCCTCTCAGACGGAAGCAGGGCGAATGTAAACGGATTAGGTGAAGTAAAAGGGGATTTCATCGAAGTTGAAAGACTCTCTTCCTATTTGATTGTTCGCTGACACATCGTTCCAATGCTTGACGAAATGAGAAGATGACGATAAAATCAAAAACAGATGGCTATTGATTGATCTGCCCAATAGCTGTCTTTTTTATTTTAATGAAGAATTTTAATCGACTAAAATGAGTTTTAAGAAGATAATGTTTATGATTTCGAAAAGAACGTATGATAGAAACGAACATGACTAAGGACCAATAGAAGGTGAATATATTGGAACACTTATTTGACCAAGATTGGGAAATAGTCCCCGCAGGCGGCGCAACCGGAGAAGCTTTCTTTGCTCAGTACCAAGAGCAGAGATTGTTTCTCAAGCGCAATTCTTCTCCATTTGTAGCCGTATTATCAGCAGAAGGCATCGTTCCCAAGCTGGTATGGACAAAGCGAATGGAAAATGGGGACGTTATCACAGCACAGCACTGGTTAAATGGAAGAGAACTAGACCCTGAAGAAATGAAAAATGAACGGGTAGCAAGACTGCTCAAGAAAATTCACTCTTCAAAGCCCCTGTCCACGATGCTGGAAAGATTGGGGCAGGAACCCTTTCTCCCGGAGCATATGCTGACGGATGTGGAAACAGGGCTCGAATTCGATCTTCTTTCCCTGCCGGTGGTCAGGCAAGCATTATTATTTCTGCAGAAAGAACTGGAAGAGGTTCAGCAGGATGAATATGTGGTCTGCCACGGGGATGTCAATCATAACAACTGGCTTCTGTCGGATGACAACCAGCTGTATCTGATTGATTGGGACGGCGCAATGATTGCCGACCCTGCTTTCGATGTC
>NZ_JABMCR010000247.1 GCF_013179555.1 Bacillus haikouensis | reverse complement strand
GTTCTGTTCTCAAATGGGAATGTATGGATTTTTTTAGGGCTTGCAAGTATGATTTCCTTTTTGGACGGCTGGGCACTGCCTGCCAGGAATGCTTTTATCCCTTTTATTGTGAAACGGGAAGAATTGATGGGGGCGAATGGCTTCTTATCAACTGTCGATCAAACCATTCAGTTCTCCAGCTGGGCACTTGGGGGATTGCTGCTGGCAATATTGAATGAAAGCCTCTTATTCATACTGGTTATCATTCTGTTTCTCATCAGTACGCTTTACATGCTGAAGCTGCCGGTCATCCCGAGCACCACGCTGTACCAAAAGAAGCATTGGTGGAAACAATTTGGAGACGGCTGGTCAGAAGTTAGCAGGAATAAACGCCTGAGAAGTATATTCTTTATCTACGGTTTGGAATCAGCAGCTGGAGCGGTGTGGATCGCTGCCGTCCTCTATCTTTATGTTGACCTTGTCCTGCATCGCAGTGAAGCATGGTGGGGGTTCATCAATAGCAGCTTTTTCATCGGTTTGGTGATTGCTTCATTCCTTGTGTTCAAACGTCATGGCTTCTTTTCCGAAAAGAGAAGCGGGCTGCTGCCGATATGCATGATCATGACATCGTTTGTCACTTTTCTGTTTGCCTGGAATACAGCAGCGTTCACTGCATTAATCCTTTCGCTTATCTTCGGAGCATTTGACCAGATAAAAACCATCGTGCTGCAAACCTTTTTGCAGGAGAATACACCGCCGGAAGAGATGGGGAAAGTATATGCTGCACAAGGAGCATTGACGACGCTGCTCTTCGGACTTTCTTCATTAGGGGTGGGGATCCTCCTTGCATTCATCAATGTTCAAATTATTTTTACCATTTCTGCTTTCCTGTTGTTATTGACCGTGATTCCAGTTCTATCACTAAGAAAAGCATAGATTAAATGGAATGCTGCATCCGTAAATCAAACGGATGCAGCATTTTTTTATGCTCCGGATATATTGAATCAGACTTCTTTTCATGAATTACTCGTTCTTCTCATACATTGTGATAAGAGTATAAAGAGGGGGATGACCATGAACCAAGAGGAACAAAAACAATTGCAGAACGCGATTGGCGAAATCACTGAAATAGCTGCCGGATTCGGCCTCGACTTCTATCCGATGAGATATGAAATCTGTCCTGCTGACATTATTTATACTTTTGGTGCTTACGGAATGCCGACTCGTTTCTCTCACTGGAGCTTCGGAAAACAGTTTCATAAAATGAAGCTTCAATATGATCTCGGACTGAGTAAGATTTATGAGCTTGTGATCAATTCTGATCCATGTTATGCGTTTTTATTGGATTCAAACTCACTGATTCAGAATAAGCTGATCGTGGCACATGTACTGGCACATTGCGATTTCTTTAAAAATAACGTCCGTTTTCAAAATACAAAGCGGGACATGGTGGAGAGTATGGCAGCGACAGCAGACCGAGTAAGAAGATATGAAAATGAACATGGAAAGCGTGAAGTCGAAAACTTCCTCGATGCGGTTCTCGCCATTGACGAACATATCGATCCTTCATTAATGAGACCGAAATTGTCGTGGTCAATGAATGATGTGGAGTGGGTGGAGGATGAGGTGAATCCGGTCACTCCTTATGATGATCTATGGTCGCTTGATGAAAATGTAAAAAAACGTACCACCAAGAAAGTGAAGAAGAAGTTCCCTCCCCAACCGGAAAAGGATATCCTGCTTTTCATCGAACAATACAGCCGGGAACTTTCAGATTGGCAACGGGACATCCTGACAATGATGAGGGAAGAAATGCTGTATTTCTGGCCTCAGCTTGAAACAAAGATCATGAATGAAGGATGGGCTTCCTATTGGCATCAGCGGATCATCCGCGAAATGGATCTGACAAGCGGGGAAGCCATTGAATTTGCAAAGTTGAATGCAGGGGTCGTACAGCCGTCACGAACAGGTATCAACCCGTATTATCTGGGTGTGAAGATCTTTGAAGATATTGAAGAAAGATACAATAATCCGACTGAAGAAATGAAGAAACGCGGGGTGAAACTTAATTCGGGACGGGATAAAATGTTTGAAGTGCGTGAAATTGAATCAGACATTTCGTTTTTACGAAACTATTTAACGAAGGATCTTGTAATGAGAGAAGATATGTACCTCTTCCAGAAGCAAGGAAAGGACTATAAGATTGTTGATAAAGAGTGGACCGCAGTGCGTGATCAGCTCGTAGGCATGAGGGTCAACGGCGGGTTCCCATATATCACTGTGAATGATGGTGACTATATGAAGAGCGGTGAACTCTATCTGAAACACTGGTACGAAGATGTTGAACTCGATATTAAGTATCTTGAGAAAGTGCTGCCATATTTACACAGGCTTTGGGGCAGACCGGTCCATATTGAAACACATGTGGAAAATCGCGATATGCTTTTCACTTATGACGGAAGGAGTGTTCAAAGAAAATATTTATAAGAAGCCAGAAAGCCGATTTCCTTTAAGGGGTCGGTTTTTTATATTTGGGGAATAAAAAGTCGAAAAAAATTCCTCCCGGGTGGAGAGTTCCAGTTCTAAAATTCATGGACAGGCTTATAAATAGAAATAAACGTATAAATTAGTCAGGGGGAATAGTTATGGCAGATGTTGAAGTATTCATAGGGGATCTTACCGATGAGACATTTCATTATGACGGTGGAGACTGGAATCATAATTATCCTAAAAGAATCAGTGATTTTTTCCCTAAAGGATATGAATTGTTCTTTTCGGTGCTGGACGATATTTACTACAAGCGCATCGAAGGGAAGCAAACCGATTGGGGGAGCCATACGTGCCCGATGTACCCGCACGAAATCCTTGCCCTGCTCGAAGATTATTATAAACGGGATATGGAAGACCTAAAAGTTCAGGAGCTGTTTCAATTTGTAAAACAGCTGCGGCCATACCAGCAATACGGCCTTGTCGCATGTGAAATGACGTAATTAATAAAAGCGGAAGCGCCTTGGTCAGCCCCGACAAGCGTTGGAGGGCCGCCCGGTGAAGTCGCACTTTGACTTCATCGGGCTGACCGAAACGTCTCGAGGGGCTAGGCGGTGCAGCTGGACAATATAAAAGCGGAAGCGCCTTGGTCAGCCCCGACAAGCGTTGGAGGGCCGCCCGGTGAAGTCGCACTTTGACTTCATCGGGCTGACCGAAACGTCTCGAGGGGCTAGGCGGTGCAGCTGGACAATATAAAAGCGGAAGCGCCTTGGTCAGCCCCGACAAGCGTTGGAGGTCAGTCCGGTGAAGTCGAACTTTGACTTGATTGGGAAGACCGAAACGTCTCGAGGGGCTGGGCGATGCAGCTGGACCAATTTCGAATTCAATTTATACTTATTTTTGAACTAAATCACCCTCATCTGCAATTCGGATGGGGGTGATTTATTAACTGACCTTCATAGGCCGGTCAGGCTTTGAAAATCGTGTTTCCAGAGAAGATGTAAAGTAGAGAAATGCCTTCTGGAAGATAGGACTCTGGATAAAGGTATAAATGAACGTAAAAATAAATACGGGACCACCGAGCATGAGACCGATCAATAGCACTATACATTCACAGATGATCCTGACGTTGCTGATGGATATCCCCGTTCTGTCTGAAATGGTCAGCATGAAACCGTCCCTGGGTCCGGTCCCGAGGTGGGCAGCAGAATATAATCCCCCTCCAATACCCATCAAGACGATTGCTGCAATAAGAAGAAGTACATCAGCTGCGGCATTCGTTTGAGGGGGAAGAAGATCAAAGTAGAGAAAGGAATCCACAAGTACGCCGACCATGATCCCATTTACAATTGTACCCAGCCGGACGTATTTTCCTTTCAACAGAAATGTGCATCCAATCATGGAAGCCCCGATGATGATATTCCAGGTGCCGATTGTCAGACCCGCTCTTTCAAAAAGGGCAATGTTCAATACATCCCAAGGATGTATGCCTAAATACTGCACTCTGATCGACAAGCTGATTCCATAGCTGAAAACAAGTAATCCGATTATAAAGTAGCCCAATTGCCAATATATTTTCATAACTTCTCCTTTTCCCTGAAATCAATGACCCCTTATTAATAATATTTTATAACGAATTCAGTCATGAAGATACTGGAAGTTTGTTTTTGTAAACAAAGTGAGCAAAAAGTAATTTGTGAAAGAAGCGCAAATGGGAGTTCTTGAGCAGGAAAAAAGAATGGATTTAACTCGATTTAACTCATTATGTCCGAATGTGATTGACAGCGTTTTCAGTCGTGATAGAGTTTTAGTAAGTATAAACGAGGGAGATGGTCTTAATGGAGATTGTGAAACAGGCATGGGGCGCCATGTGGAAATGGCATAATGATGTAACAGATACTTTACAATTTTTTACCTCTGGCAATCCTCCTGCTTCAACCATTTCAAACAAAGTTGAAACGAGTAAAACACCGAAAAAAAACAGTTCCCCCGGCCAAAAGATTGGATTTATTCTGGGACCGCTCATGTTCATTTTCATTCTTCTCTTCTTCTCCCCGCCAGGATTATCACAAAAAGGGGTTGCTGTCCTGGCAGGAACAGTTTGGGTAGCCGTCTGGTGGATAACTGAAGCAATTCCGATTCCTGCGACCTCTTTATTGCCGGTCATTCTCTTTCCTTTGTCAGGAGCCCTGGAATCCTCCGAGGTGACATCGGCTTATGGTGACAATACGATTTTTCTTTTTATGGGTGGCTTCATCATTGCGATTGCAATGGAAAAATGGAATTTACATAAGCGTATCGCCATGAATATCATTTTGCTGATTGGAACAAGTACTGAACGAATTGTGCTCGGATTTATGCTTGCGACCGGTTTCTTATCCATGTGGATTTCAAACACGGCAACAGCCATGATGATGCTCCCGATTGGTGCGGCAGTCATTTATCAAGTGAATGAAAGCTTAGAGAGAGAAGGAGCTGTACGAACTGGTCATTTCAGTAAAGTCATTATGCTTGGGATTGCGTACAGTGCCTCAATTGGAGGGCTTGGAACATTAATCGGAACTCCGCCTAATACCATTTTTGCCGCTGTCGTGGAACAAATATATGGAGTTGATTTTTCATTTGCCAAATGGATGCTTTTCGGTGTGCCGATTGCCATCATACTTTTATTCACGACATGGTGGTATTTAATAAAAGTTGCTTTTCCGCTAAAAATAAAAGAACTTCCAGGTGGAAGAGAGATTGTCGAGAAAGAGAATAGCTCTCTGGGAAGGATTACATTTGAAGAGAAGCTTGTCCTTACTGTATTTATCACCACAGCATTTTGCTGGATTTCACGCTCATTTCTGCTCAATCAATGGCTGCCTTCTCTCGATGATACAATCATCGCCATTACAGGCGCGCTTGTTTTATTTATCCTTCCCGGAAGAAGGGAAACACGTCTTCTAAAGTGGGAAGATGCTGTTAAACTGCCCTGGGGGATACTTCTTCTGTTCGGAGGCGGACTTGCGATTGCGAAAGGGTTCAAAGATACAGGGCTTGCAGAATGGGTCGGAAAGCAGTTAACCGTGCTTGAAGGAGTACCATTCATTATTATTCTTGTCGCAGTTACCTCCTTTGTGATCTTTTTGACGGAAATTACTTCGAATACGGCTACTGCAACCATGATGTTCCCTATAATGGCTGCTCTTTCAGCTGCCTTGGGGGTGCATCCCTACAGCCTGATGGTGGCAGCCGGACTTGCAGCTTCGTGTGCGTTCATGCTTCCTGTTGCTACCCCTCCAAATGCCGTTGTTTTCGGCTCAGGCTATATCAAAATGGGCGACATGGTCAAAGCCGGTCTTTGGATTAATCTTATAAGTATTGTGTTTATTACACTGCTGATCTATTTCTTCATGGGCCTCGTCTGGGATATAGATGTGACTTCTTTTCCAGGTAATATGAGATAAAATCTAAAACGATGGTGGGACAAAAGTGTATTAGCCAAAGTAAAGGGGCTGGGACAAAAGTGTTATA
>NZ_JABMCR010000246.1 GCF_013179555.1 Bacillus haikouensis | reverse complement strand
TAAAACAACCATCGGTACGGAAGCAATAACCATTCCAGATAATAAGACACCCCAGTCGGTTCTTAAAGCATCCCTGAAGACCATCAACCCGGATGGAATCGTTTTCAATTCACTGGAATTAATAAATACCGTCGCAAACAGAAATTCATTCCATGCATAGAAGGCGTTGATAATGACAGAAGTAATGACGATTGGAATCGATAAAGGCAAGTAAATTCTCCAATAGATCCCAAATTCACTGCATCCATCAATTAAAGCAGATTCTGACAGCTCTTTTGGTACAGTGATGAAAAAAGCGCGGATTAAGATAATCGTAAGAGGGAGTCTATAAGCAACATACGTTAAAATTAACGCCCATCTCGTATCGATTAAGTTAAAGAATGTTAAAATCTCAAATAAAGGAATGAGTGCAACTTCCGGATTCATCATCAAACCGCCAATGATAAATAGAAGAGCCGCGTCAATCCAGCGATTCCGATATCGGGCCAAAACAAAGGCAGCCATTGTACCGGTCATCACCGTAAGGAGGATTGAAAAGCCAGTCACATATGTGCTATTCAAAAAGTAGTTTTGAATTCCTTTTTCCCAGGCCAGTTTGTAATTCTCAAAGTGCCATTCACTGGGAAGAGCCCAAACGTTTGAATAAATTTCTTGATAACTTTTAAAAGAAGAGATAAACATCCAAAAAAGCGGGTATAGGATTATCAAGGCGAAAATCAATAATCCAAGAAAAACGATATTTCTGGATATACGCGTTTTAAGTGGCATGTAATTCCTTTGAGCAGCCGGGAAAATTGATTTTTCAGTTGTACGATTTTCTAATTCCATCGTCAATCTTCCTTTCCTGTTTTAGACACTTTGATTTGGACTAATGCAAAGATTGCCGATAACAAAAACATTAAAGTGGCGATCGAAGAAGCATAACCCATATTGTCCTTAAAGAATCCATTTTGATACATATGGACGGCTAATGTCATCGAGCTGTTGCCGGGTCCTCCACTGGTTAAAATATAGGGCTCATTAAAGACCAGGATCGAACCGGTTACTGTAATCAACAAGTTAACAAACATGGTTTCCTTTACCTGCGGAAGGGTGATGTGAAAGAACTGACGGATCTTCCCTGCACCGTCGATGTGTGAGGCTTCATACAATTCATTGGGAATTTTTTGAATAGCGACAATGAACAGCATGGTGATTAAACCAATACTTTGCCACTGGGACATGGCAATGACACTATAGATGGCAGTTGTCGAATTACCAAGCCAGGGTTTGGCAAGTTCGCCGAGTCCGATTAACTCCATAAAGCTGTTTAACAATCCTATTTGCGGATTATAAACAAAGCCGAATAAAAGGGCGATGACTGAGATAGAGATCATGACAGGGATAAAATAAATGACCCTCAGGGCTGGAGCGACTTTGCGAAACAACTTATCTTCCAGAATACTTGCAAGTATCAAGGCAAAGAATATCTGAAAAATCACCGATATCGCTGCATATTTCAGGTTGTTGAAGAAGGCGATACCGATCACTTCATCCCGGAATAATTCTTTAATATTGCTTAAACCTACAAACTTTTTTGAATCTGAAAATACATTGAAATCAAAGAAGCTGTTATAAAAGTTTTGAATTAGTGGAATGTAAATGAATACGCCTAAAAACAGGACAGTTGGCAGAAGGAATAAAATTGGTGTTAGAGACATTCTTTTTAATCTCATACGTATCACCCACTTTCAAGATAATGAGAAAGCCCCGACACCCGAATGTCAGGGCCCTCCCTTTTACTCACTTATTTTCGCTGCTTCTTTTTGAACCTCTTTCATAATATCTTCTGGTGTTTTTTGTTTCGTAGCCAGTTCCTGACCGCCGCGCATGAAGATATCTGCAATCGTAATATCAACCGCATTATCGAACCATGGTGCTGTATTGGATGCATCTAACACAATTTGATACGCTTCATAGCTTGTAGGACTGGTATTCTCTTCCGTGACACCATTTTTCACTGCATTTAACTGGCCATCTGCTTTCGTGAATTCCTGAGCCGTTTCTTCAGAAGTCAGAAATTTCAGGAATTCAACCGCTTCTTGTGGAGCATCCTTGCTAAGCATCCAGCCTTCAGGTGCGCCTGTCAGGGAATCCGCCCGTCCTTTTCCATCCGTTACTTCAGGGAAGTTGAAGAAACCGATCTCTACATCTCCAATGTCTTGAACCAACCCTACTTCAGCAAATTGCATATATAGAATTGGCACTTCTCCAGCGGCAAACATATTTCTTGCTGCTTCGTGATCAATAGCGGTAGAGACTTCTCCCATATAGGCAGTCAGCTCCTGGAACATCTCTAACCCTTGAATGTATCCTTGATCTGTATAAGGTGAAGCACTTTCCAGTTTATAGTCTGCCTCGCGGACTTCAGGATCCACGACCCGGTCAAAGATCGTACCCATATAGTGAGAAATAGCCCATGCATTCGTTAATCCTTCGACAAGAGGCGTGTCGTAACCAGCCGACTTTAGTTGATCCAATGAATCAAGCATCTCATCGTATGTCTTCGGAACCTCAATATTATGCTCCTCAAAGATTTGTTTGTTATAGAAGAAGGCTTTTCCATCTACCGTGAAAGGAATACCATACGTTTTATCATCAAAGGTAAACCCTTCATACTGTGATTCAAGAATATTCCCGCTCCATTCCTGGTCTTCACTAATGATGTCATTCAGTTCTTTTATCCGGCCGGAACTGACCAGATTTTCAGCAAAGGAGTCTGACCATGAAGAGAAAATATCAGGCAGGCCATCATTTGATACCAGAACCCTTACCTTCTCTTTATAAGAGTCGTTTAGAACAGAATCGACATTAATGGTGACACCGGGATGCGATTCTTCAAATTCTTTGATTTTCTCATCATAGAATGATTTTCTCGGCTCATTTGGCCAGCGGTGAAAGAAATCAATAACGACTTCTCCCTCTTTAGATGCGGAACTTGAGTCAGATGAGTTACACCCTGCCAGGATACCTGCAGCGGTTAAGCCTACTAGAAGAAAGCTGAACATTTTTTTCATATCATCGCCTCATCCATACCATTATTTTTAATAATAGATTTTACACCATGTTTACGACAATTAATACTCCATTTTCCACATGTATCTTCTAACAGACAGCGGGTGACCTGTATGCTCTGCCAAGCCATCTGCATAAAGCCGCATGACAGGGCCTGCCAATGCTGGACCAAAATACTCTTTCAAATCATCATCCACACCGCTGTAGTCGAATTTGCTGACGTCTACCACTTCAACTTTCTCACTGTATTTTGTTACGAAATCCAGTGCACGCTGATCTAAAGGCTTACTTGGACCCTCACCGACAATCAGCAGGAAAGGCACGTCAAAATCCGTGATTTCAAACGGACCATGAAAATATTCCCCTGAATGAATCGCATTTGAATTGATCCACAGCATTTCCATTAGAAGGCAGCTGGTGAATGAGTATGCATGATGGATATAAGCGCCGCTTGCCATCGTATAAATCGTTTTCTCTCTCTTATTCCGTTTACCGAATTCAAAAGCTGCTTCCTTATGTTTCTCCTGATTCGTTTCGATCAATTCTCCAAGATTGCTTAACTGAGCAATTCCTCTATCGTATTTTTCGTCACCTGTAAGGGTTTTCAACAGATTAAAAATAAATGTGTAATAAATTCCGATTTCACCGTCAATGGCATTGGATCCATCTTTGTAATTATAGTGAAGGATATATTCTGCTTCTTTACAAAGTGGCGATTCTACATCCATAGAGATGGCAACAGTCAGAGCACCTGTACTTCTGGCATAAGTAGCTGCTTTAACAGTTTCCGGAGTTGTTCCAGAGTGGGAACGCAGGATAACTAAACTGTTTTCATTCAACGCTTTTGGTTCCGAATGAACAAATTCGTTAGAAGTGTAAACAAAGCTTGGTTTTCCAGTATCTTTTGTAACGAAGTAATCACCAAAAGACAAGGATGCCATTGAACCGCCGCAAGCTACGAAAAATACATTTTGCACATTTTTGTTTTCGATTGCGTTCATTACATTTTGAAGTTGATTCACATGTTCTTGCTTCATTAAAGCCCCCTCCTTTCCATTGGTTTTGATTGCTGATTGGGATAATGAATGTGTCATAAAAGCACCTCCGAGATTTTATGATGTCTCATAACATCATATTGATAATTATAATACGTCATATGACGTTATAGGTCAACAGTATATTTAAAATTTTCTCACTATTTTAAATATACAAATTTCGACAGGTTTTTTAGTTGTCTTACAAGCAACCATTAGATGGCTTGACATGGTATTACATAAAAAAGAACTAGAGGATATTCATATGACACTTTACAGACGAACAATTCCGGAATGGATGGGCTTTCAAATACCGCTGTTGATTTCCGTGCAAGACTTCGCTTTCCGCGGGCGGTTGGTGAGCCTCCTCGTCGCTAAAGCTCCTGCGGGGTCTCACCTAACACGCTTCTCCCGCAGGAGTCTTCGTCTTGCACTCCAATCAACCGCTGGAACAAGCTAATATGAACATGCTTGTTCTTACAAAACCAAAAAACCCGAACTAATTCGAATTCTATTGAAAGAATTTGAATTTTAGTTCGGATTTTATTTAACCAAAAACACATATGTCACAGTATTATCTCTTTGCCTTTACTCTGCCTGATCTATTATTTTGCATTAATTTTTGTGTTTGTTTGGATACCTTCTAAATCTACACCTTCATAACCTGTTTATAATGAAGGTTCATATTCAAATCAATGAGCCATCATCTCATCTGCTATTTCTTCTCCGGTCATGTCTGATGGATAGTAGGTTGGCCAGTTCGTGACTTCGTTTAATAAAGCTTCACGGTCGTCACCCCAGTACAGATGGTAGTGACCAGCTTTTGTCGGATAGATACTATGGTCGCTGAATTGAATATACTGAGGAAGATCTCCGGATTCTCCTTCAAGTTTAAATATGAATCTTACTCCTCTATTACCGGCATCGTAGGTCAGGATTTCATATCCATCATACTTGTATACACCGGAATTTTCTTCCCCATTTTCATAGAAAGTGACTGTGTTTCCTTCAATCAAAACCCTGTCTGCATCTGTCTGGTACCCTTCTTTATAGTATTCTTTATATTCTTCCGCTGTTTTATCTTCTTCATGTACTGCTTTATGGGCAAATACTTCATCAAGAGTACCATCTGTTAGGAATGGATAAACAGACTGCCAGTCACCCTCCCAATCAGAAAGGTCACGGTCCTTTACTTGACTGTCTTCAAAGTAACCTTCATAGATTTTCTCTGTTTCTTCGTCATGGGCATGATGATGATCATGGTCGTGTTCACTTTCAGATGCTTCTTCTGATACTTTTGAAGGCTCAGCCAAGGCTTTTGATAATACGTCTAAATTTTGATTCATGAGTGTAAAGTAATCCTCATTATTTTTAATTTCCTCTTCTGTCAAAATGGATAAATTGTGGATGCGTAAAGCCTCTGCACCAATTTCTTTTCTAACAACCTCTGCCACTTTAGGAGTTACATTCTGTTCGAAAAATACATGTTTTAATCCATACTTTTCTGCGATTTCGATAATGTTTTGCAACTCTTTTTGTGAAGGTTCATTGCTGGGACTTAAACCCGTAACGGCAATTTGTTCAATGCCGTAGGCTTGCTCCCAATATCCATAAGCAGCATGTGACACAATTATTCTATTCCCTGGCAACTTCTCAAGCTTTGTATGGAACTCCTCTTCCAGATTTTCAAGATCACCTTTAAGTTCCTCAAAGTTTTTAGTAAAGGTTTCTTCTTTTTCAGGTTTAAGCTCTACCAGTGTATCTTTAATGTTTTCTGCCAGCTTTATAGAACGTATTGGATCCAGCCAAACGTGTGGATCTTTGTCCCCATGGTTATGTCCGGCATGTTCATCTTCATGATCGCCTTCATGATCATGGCCGTGACTTATTAAGTCTACCCCTTT
>NZ_JABMCR010000245.1 GCF_013179555.1 Bacillus haikouensis | reverse complement strand
TATTGTTATCATTGACGATCACCAGTTATTCAGAGAAGGAGTTAAACGCATTCTTGAATTTGAACCTTCTTTTAATGTAGTAGCTGAAGGAGATGACGGTTCAGAAGCCGTCAACTTGATTGAAAGCCATGAACCGGATGTCGTTCTGATGGATATCAACATGCCGGAAATAAACGGAGTGGAAGCCACTCGCGAATTGATGAACAAGTATCCTCAAACAAAGGTCATCATCCTGTCTATCCATGATGACGAAAACTACGTAAACCACGCATTGAAAACAGGTGCACTGGGGTACCTGCTGAAAGAAATGGATTCAGAAGCGCTGGTTGATGCGGTAAAAGTGGTTGCGGAAGGTGGATCTTACGTTCATCCAAAAGTAACGCACAACCTGGTAGCTGAATACAAGCGCCTGGCCAATGCACAGAACACAGGTGGATTCCAGCAGTCCGAAGTTCGCCGCCCGTTACATCTATTGACCCGCCGCGAATGCGAAGTTCTTCAGATGCTTGCTGACGGTAAGAGCAACCGCGGCATCGGTGAAGCACTGTATATCAGTGAAAAGACCGTTAAGAACCACGTGAGTAACATTCTTCAGAAGATGAATGTGAATGACCGTACACAGGCCGTTGTGACAGCGATTAAGAATGGCTGGGTTGAAGTACGATAATAAATATGCAGATTTGTGATTTGTTGTTAAGAAAGCAGCCCTTTATTGGAAAGGGCTGTTTTTTTGCGTAAATCGGGAGAATGGTGGGTGTTCAGCGGGGTGGTGTGTGTGTTCAGTTGGTGATTTTCTCCGGATATTCACCTGGTGAAATATTCAAGTTTTTCACCAGGTGAATGATCATGCTTATTCAGTTGGTGAAATATACAAATTTTTCACCAGGTGAATGATCGTACTTATTCAGTTGGTGAAATACTCAAGTTCTTCACCAGGTGAATGATCGTGCGTATTCAGCTGATGAAATATACAAGTTTTTCACCAGGTGAATGATCGTACTTATTCAGTTGGTGAAATACTCAAGTACTTCACCAGGTGAATGATCGTGCTTATTCAGCTGATGAAATATTCAAGTTCTTCACCAGGTGAACTATCGTACTTATTCACCTGGTGAAGACGATAAATATGCAACACGAAGCATCCAAGAAACAGCCAATAAAAAACCTCACACACAAATGGCAATCTCCATCTGTGTGCAAGGCAATAACAACATTTACATTCTATTTATTGTGACAACTTGACCGAACCGACTGATTTATCTTTCGCCTGGTCGGTGACAAGTACTTTTAATCCGTATTTCGTGAGATTACGTCCTGCATCAGGAAGGAACTCGTTATTATAATCTTTTCGATCGTTGAATAACGGAATTCCGCGCTGGCTTGCGAGGGTCAGCGTCATATCAGGGTAAACAAGATTCATCCCTGAAGTAGGCATGAAGTTAAAGGCGGCATCGGCTACATGGTAGCGGCTGGATGCCGGAGCACCGTCGCTCCAGAGCATTTCAGTGTCATCATGCGCGTCGACCACTCCGAGGAAACCGTCTCCAGGATGGAGGCCTGTCCAGTTCTCAGTGAAGGAATCATCCGCGTACCAGACGACAAGACCGCCATCATATTTCATCAGCGAGCTGCCGCGGGCGATGTGGGCGAGACCTTCATCCACACCTTGATGGTTGCGCCATTCCAATAAGTAATAGTGGTCCATTAATTTGTTGCCGTCAAAACGTTCGAATCCATTAAGGGCGAACGACGATGATTCAGATTCTGCCCCATCTTGGACCAGAGTTGCACCGTCTGCTACGACTTTAATGTTGTCAGCGAAGAATCCAGTTTGGGATGTGCCCCAATCTGTGGCATAACGCAGTCTTAATTTGATATTTTGGCCGGTATATTCATTTAAATCAAATGTTTGCCCTTCCCAGCCATCGGATGTACCGCTAAATCCAGGCATAGAGTCCAAAATGGTAGGGTACGCTTCGGGTACTGCGTCGCTTCTCGTATTATCGTTACCTAAAGAGGTCCAGCTTTCTCCATTATCAGTCGATACTTGAACGAAACCGAAGTCCCACTGTTCTTCAATATCATACCAGGCATCAAACGTCAGCTTGGCAGAGGATTTACCTGTCAAGTCAAGATCCATCACCATGTTGTGATCGATTTCATCCGCTTGACCTCCCCAGTACTCGTAGCTTCCCGAAGCTGGAGTATTGATAGGGGTTTTCTTCTTTGGAAGGTTCACCTTTATGGCCTGGTTGTTCTGTCCGTTAGGCGAATTGGCCTGATCCAGTAAGAAGTTCGTCCCTTTCTTATTCAAATCTTCCAAATCAACAACGAGAGGGTCTGTCCAGTTCCCTCCGAGGGTTGATTGCAGGTACATCTTGGCCCATGGAGAGAAACCTGTCGGCTCCGTTCCAGGAATCTTGCCTGCCCAGGAACCTGCGGACATGATCGACCAATATTCAACTGCATCTCCTGCACCTGAATAAATCGTATCGTATTCATCCGGCAGACCCAGGTCATGGCCATATTCATGGGCGAAAACTCCGGTAGCTCCGTCTTCCGGCATCATTGTATAATCATAGAATCCGATTTTTCCTTCACCAAGGTTGTCGGCATCCACATAAGCAGCCGAACGGTGAGACCAGATTGCATCATCGAATAAGGAGCCGCCGCCTGCTTCCTGCCCCATTCCGGCATGGATGATTTGCAGATGATCGACTAATCCATCCGGCTCCCAGTAGTTTCCGTCAACATCGAGATCATGCGGATCTTCCAAGTCATAATCTTCAAGAGGGATTCCTGCTGCCAATGCTGCAGCATAAGTATCGGCGACCAATCGCTTTGAACCGCCAGGTGATACATTATCATGTCCTCCGTCAGCCCTGTCAGCTCCGTAGTATTTTGCCGTTCCTGGAACCTTGAGCCATCCATAAGCATTTCCTTCAATTGTATATGTTCCGCCAGACTGTTCTTCATAGAATTGCTTCTGGGAAACGAAATTTTCCCCATTTGGACCTTCTACGCCATCATCTCCAAAGATCATATCTTCGAAGTGGTCAACATTGTAGTCAGAATAGTAGTTATCAGTTTCATTTGGCTGGATGTTATTGTGTTCGAAATCTGAATACTCCACCATCAGTGTAAGGAGTTTCCCTTTTTTTACGACACCCGGTGATGGGGATTCTTCGACTGGTTTAGGATGTTTCGTGCTTCCCTGCAGCTTGCCCTTGCTGCCCTGTTTGGTCGCCTTCTCGAATTTCGCATGTTTTTCCGATTCGGCAGCTTTTACCTTCCCGGCAATCGGGTCTTTTTTACCGCTGGCAGCCTCGACTTTCTTTCCTTTTAGTTCAATATACTTATCGAGTGCTTTTTGTTTTGAAGCTTCAGATGCTTTGGAAGAGATCTTCCCTTGCTTAATTAAAGAAGCCATTAATCGTTCGTCATTGATGAGTGCTAAATCCAATGTCCCTTTAAAATGTGAAGCGTGTTTCTCCTCTTTCACGTTTACTCCGCTTTCCATCTGTACGGCTGCCGAAACAGGAAAACCGGCAAATAATGTTCCTGCCATGACAATGGATGTGAGACCTGTCTTAAGTAACTTGCTCATACAAAACCCCCTACTTGTTATTTTGTTACATTCTCATATTATTCTATTAAAACGCCGTTTGGTAGAAGAGTCGCTCATCAAATAACGACATGAATCATAGTGTCGAAGCGGTCTGTCAGCCTATTTTCAAGAATCGTATAGTTAGCTGTATCCCTTGTCCTGTCCGGCTTCTGGCTTATATTTTATCCTGCTTGGCAATCTTGAAATGATAGATGGTTTTTGTCGCTTTTTAGCGAACGTTTTTGTTCTTAATAACGTTGACACTTCGATGCAAGTCTAGTAGATTTGTGAATACAGGTGATTAAATGAAGTGAGGAGGGGAGTTGTGAAAAAAAAACTAGTAAAAGGTCTAATGTATCTCCTGTCGGCAGTCGCTCTTGGCTGTATTGTGTTTTTGCTGTTTTCAACCTATCAAGCCAAGAAGGATCCTCATAAGATCCCATCCATTTTCGGATACAAGCCGTTGACTGTTTTGTCAAACAGTATGAAACCGGAAATCAGTGCGGGCGATATTGTTTTAGTGAAGGAAGCGAAAGCTGGCGATTTCAAGAAAGGGGATATCCTTACCTTTCAGGCGGCCGGTCAAAAAGTTGTCACTCACCGGGTGGCTCAGGTAACCCCGGAAGGTTACATAACCAAAGGGGACAATAACAATGTAGCAGACAGAGAAAAGGCAGAACCCGCAAATGTATTAGGGAAAGTCGCTTTCATTCTGCCCAATGCCGGTTATATAGCAAAGTTCATTTCCAGTAAACTCGGTTTCTCCTTATTTGTCCTGCTGCCATTTCTGCTCTATATCCTGATTGAAGTCTATCAGCGCGTATCGAAGTATTACAGTGAAAAAGACAAGACTGCAAAGGCCCTTTAACCATTTCGGCAACAATATTTTTGAAAAATAGATACCTAATATGAGGAGGAAAAAAGAATATGAAAAATGTAAAGAAAGCATTATTGGCAACATCATTGGCAGGAGCATTGGTCGTAAGTGCGGGGTATGGTACATATTCGTGGTTCACTTCCAGTACACAGGCGGTGGGGGCCATTGATAACGGCACGTTGTCTGTTAATAATGGGGAAGCGATCTCAACGGAATTATTCAGCGGAGAATCGTTTGCACCTTCACAATATGTTCTGGGGAATTTCGTTACTCTTGATAATACGGGAAGCATGGACCAGCAGCTTAAAGTCACGTATACCGGGTCAGTTGATAAAGCATCCGCAGATCCATACAAAATCTACTACCTGGCTTACAAATATAAAGAAAAACCTAGTGGAGACGTTATGAAAAATTTCAGGCAGCAGTGGGAAAAAGGGTTCTACAAAGGAAATCATAATCCTTCCATGAGCCTCGCCAAATCATCAGCGACATCATTACCTGAAGGCGTCGAAGTGGTCACAGGAGAAGCGACAGTCGAAGAGGCACAAGCGATGGCAGCGATGGCCAAATCATCCGAAGGTTCAAGCAAGACATATAAAATCGGGAATGATAAGTTCTTCAAGCTGAAACCAGATCAATACATCGATATCGTGTTCGACGTGAAGCTTGATCAAAATGCAGGGAACGAGTATCAAGGAGCGGTATATAGTGGAAACTTGAACGTTCAAGCGAAGCAAACCGACCAGGGGGCGAAATTTGAAAATAAGAAATAAACATGAAATGGATAGGCAGTCTTCCTTAAGGCTGCCGGCCCGTTAGAAAGGGGAACGACAATGAGGGTGATCCACGACGAATATGAACGACGGAAAGAGAAGATTAGTAAGCCCAATGCTGCTTTCTGCACCTTCCTTATCCTTTCCATCATGTATCTTATTTCCGCCTCCATAATGTCTGTACCCGGGACCTATGCCTGGCTGACATCGGAAACGAATGCAGCCGGCACCATAACAAATGCGACCACAGAGGATCTGCTGACTTTTCACTCCTCAGAGGTCCTTTACGGGGAACAATGCAGCATTCAACACACACTGAAAGTGAAAAATATTTCAGAGATAAACACCACTATCATCGTATCCCTCTCTACCGGGAGCGGATATGAAACAGCAGCGAACCAAAAGGTGAAACCAGGACAGACGATAACCGTGAAACCGAATATCCCGGCAGAATCCTGCGAGGCTGAAACACTGGTTTACAGGGTTCAGGGATTTCACCAATATGTCGATGAAACATTCCAGGTTCCTGTAGATACAGTTAAATTGAAAGAAACGATGGTCCCGGAAGTGAAAGAAAAACCGGAAATGAAGCCGGAAAAGAACCAGAAAGACGAGCAGAAAGAAAATGAAGAAGCCTCGACAGAACCACCAAAATCAGATCAATCCGGAGGAACTGATGCTGCTGATATAGAAGAACAGCAGCCAGCAGATGGGACTGAAGAAGAAGCTGAGCCTTCAGAAAGTGAAGAACCAGCCCCAGAAGAGCAACCTT
>NZ_JABMCR010000244.1 GCF_013179555.1 Bacillus haikouensis | reverse complement strand
CGTTCCCATGCCGAACACGGAAGTTAAGCTCTTCAGCGCCGATGGTAGTTGGGGGCTCTCCCCCTGTGAGAGTAGGACGTCGCCAGGCAAATAGGAAAGAGTAGCTCTTGGGAGTTACTCTTTTTTTGTAGTGGCCGGATTTGATTATAAGTCTGCTCATCTGTCTTTTGACCACATCGATTTTCATGAAAAATATCTTTTTTCATTCAAAATCTTATAAAGACATGAATGAATGGTCAAAATTCCTCTAAAATGCCTTCGCTTCACTCCGAAACCCCCATTCAATCATCGCTCGATTGCAGCAGCTATCCACTTATTATCGAAACCTGAAATTCTATTATCAAAACAGTTAAGGTATGATCGAAATCACTGCCATATGAACAAACCAGATTAATTTATAATCTAAAAGCTTAACACAATGAGATTCATATTCAGAAAAGCGACACAATCAAAATCACAAACGAAAAAACAAAAAACGTTGGTGAATTGATCCCCCTCCAAACGTGAATATCCTGCCAAACTCCCCCAATCTTTTTCTCATCTTTTTTATAGAGACATACACAGACTGGGCAGTTGCTACATAAGATAAAGTACACTTGATAATTCTGTTAGTTTAAAAGTTTAAAATTATGTATACAATTAGAGTGCAAGGGGCAGAATAGATTGTATGGAGGTGGAGATCCGTATGGTGAATGCTGGAAGTGAACCTGTTTGTGAACAGTGCATAGTGTGTCAAAGTGAAAAGTCGGTTGGAATCCATCTATACACATCGTTTATCTGCACGGAATGCGAAAGGGAAATGGTACAGACGGAGACGAATGAGCCCGTGTACAAATTATTTATTCAGAGGCTGAAAAAAGTGAATACTCCTCAAATCTATTCATAACCAGGTGAAAGAAAACTTGGTTATGATTTTTTTAGGTTAAGTCAGTATAAAATATGATACGATGTAGAGTAGCAAGTGAGTAAAGTGAGGGGTAGACAGTGAAGGTTGATCAATCCAAGACGCCTCTTTTAGATGCGATCAGGTCTCATCATTCGAAGGAACCGATTTCGTTTCATGTACCTGGTCATAAAAATGGTTTATTGATGGATAAGAATAGTCGTGCATTTTATAGCACTGATTTGACCGAACTCAGCGGGCTGGATGATCTGCATGATCCGAAGGAAGCCATTCTGGAATCGGAAGAGCTGCTGAGTCATTATTATGAATCAGAACACAGTTTTTTCCTGGTGAATGGGAGCACAGTGGGGAATATGGCCGCAATTCTGGCTACTTGTTCACGTGGTGACGTCGTTCTGGTTCAGCGGAATTGCCATAAGTCAGTATTAAATGGAATCAAGCTTGCTAAGGCTGAACCTGTGCTGGTTGAGACAGAGTGGGATGAGGACGGCTGGATTCCTTTAGGGGTCAGTCCCGAGGCTATCCGGGAAACGTTGAAAGACTATCCCCATGCGAAAGCATGTGTGCTGACCTATCCCACTTACTACGGGTTCACGTATGATATAGAATCAATTATGGAAGAATTACATAGATATGATATCACCTGTATCATCGATGAGGCACATGGCCCGCATTTCAAAATTGGGAGCCCGTTTCCTCGTTCCGCGCTGGATATGGGAGGAGATATTGTTATTCACTCTGCTCATAAAATGCTGCCGGCAATGACGATGGGATCGTATTTGCATATCGGGAGCGGCCGGGTGAACCGACAGAAGGTACAGGAATACCTGTCGATGCTGCAGTCAAGCAGTCCTTCCTATCCGATCATGGCCTCGTTGGATTATGCAAGGTCCTATATCGGTACATTGACAGAGGAAGAATGTAAACGGAATATGGAGAAAGCCCGTTATTTTGTAAAAGCGTTGAAGGATGCCCATGCCGGGCTGGACGTCATTCGGACACACGATCCCTTAAAGCTTCTGCTTCGTTTCAAAGGGAAAACAGGGTATGAATTACAGGCGTTATTGGAACAGGTGGGTCTTTTTACAGAGCTTGCCGATCCTTTTTATGTGCTGATGATCCTTCCATTGTTAAAGGATGATAAATCTTTCCCATTTGAAGAGGCAGTCGTAAGGGTGACTTCAGCTTTGAAACGTGAACCGGTGCAGGAGGAGCTGCCTGACCCGCCTTATGAGAAAATGACAGATAAGTTTTACTCAGTTCTTTCTCTTGATTATGAGCAGATGGACGGAAAAGAAGAACGATGGGTGTGTATAGATGAGGCGGAAGGACAAATCGCATCCCAGATGGTGACCCCGTATCCACCAGGGATCCCATTATTGATACCAGGAGAAATGATCTCCAAGAAAACAATCGTGCGATTACAAGATTATGTAAAAAACAAAGCGAATATACAAGGCTATCATCGTCTCGGCGAAGGGTATGTCCGGGTTTATCGATAGACGGAGGTTTGAACATGAAAGAGGGAATCTTTATTACGGTTGAAGGCCCAGAAGGAGCTGGGAAATCAACGATACTGAGTGAGTTGTACCAACAGCTTGTAAAAGATGGCTATGATGTAATGCAGACGAGGGAGCCAGGCGGCATTTCGATCGCTGAACAGATCAGAGAAGTAATTTTGAATAAAGAAAATACTGCGATGGATAAACGAACAGAAGCTTTATTGTATGCGGCAGCCAGAAGACAGCATTTAGTGGAGAAAGTGATACCGGCGCTTGAGAATGGATCGATCGTCATCTGTGACCGATTCATAGACAGCTCTCTGGCTTACCAGGGGAATGCAAGGGGTATCGGGATGAATGAGGTAATGAATATCAATCAATTTGCAATTGAGGATAGAATGCCGGACCTGACATTGTATTTCGATATCGAGCCCGAAGCAGGACTACAGAGGATCGCACAGCATGATGGCAGAGAAGTGAATCGTCTTGACTTGGAATCCCTTGATTTTCATGAACGGGTGCGCAAAGGGTATCAAGCTTTGATCAACCAGTATCCGGAGCGAATCCAGGTGGTTGATGCAAGCCGGACGAAAGAAGAAGTATTTTCAGCAGCATATGATATTGTGAAGAAATTTATCGATTAGCAGATGGGAGGCAGCTTCAATAAAAGAGGTTGTCTTCTTTTTTATTGGAAAGATGTTAGTGGACGATATTTATTGATATAATAGAAGGAAGTATATGTTTTTGAAACGGAGGAAATCCACATATGAAAGTCATTATGGCGGTTGTTCAGGATAAAGATAGTAATCGTTTGTCAAATGCGTTGATGGAACATAATTTTCGTTCGACAAAACTCGCAAGCACCGGAGGGTTCCTGAAGTCGGGGAATACCACTTTCATCATTGGTACTGAAGATATCCGCGTAGAAAAAGCATTGCAGGTGATCAAGGAAAATTGTCAATCTCGTGATCAGTTGGTCGCTCCTGTATCCCCGATGGGAGGAAATGCAGATTCATACGTTCCGTACCCGGTTGAGGTCGAGGTAGGGGGAGCCACGGTATTTGTGCTTCCTGTCGATCAGTTCCATCAGTTTTAATCAATTCTCTTTTCTAATGTGCAGAGCAATAAAGTTTGTGAAAAGAGCCTTAATCAAAGCGAGGAGTTTAGATAATGAAGATCAACCAGGATACCCGTGTATCTTTAGATAAACTTCAGAAGGAAAGCAGGACAACAGGCAAGAATCAGATGAATTTCGGTCAGCTTGTCCAAAAGCATGATCAAAAGATGCAAATGGATCAACTGAATAAGCTTTTGGTTACGATAGAAGATGCGGGAAGCCGTTTAGCGAACTCCAGAACCTTTAAGGATCTCGCAAAGTACAAAACACTTGTAAAAAAATTTGTGAGAGAAACGGTAGATTTCGGTATGGACCTTAAGCAATCTCATACATGGAACCAATACGGCGAAGGAAGAAAGCTCAATATTGTCGAAACCATCGATCAGCAGCTTGTCGACTTAACCGAAGCGGTGATGGATAAGGAAAAGAAATCGATCGATGTATTGGGGAAAATCGGAGAAATAAAGGGATTGCTGATCAATCTCTATATGTAAGTGAGTGGTAGACATGAAGTTTGAAGAGTTACAATCGTTTCAGCCTGTGGTTCTGCAGATGCTTCAAAACAGCATCATGAAAAATCGTGTTGCTCATGCGTATTTATTTGAAGGCGAAAAAGGAACCCGGAAAAAGGAAGTAAGCATGCTCTTTGCAAAAGCTTTACTTTGTGAGAGACAGAAAGACGGCAAAGCATGTGAAGAATGCAATAACTGCAGACGGATCAATAATGGAAACCATCCGGATCTTCATCTTGTGGAACCTGATGGACTTTCGATAAAGAAAGAGCAGATTAAATCGCTCCAGGAAGAATTTTCTAAAACAGGCGTCGAATCAAAGAAAAAAATTTATATTATCGTTCATAGTGATAAGATGACAGTCAATGCTGCGAATAGTCTTCTGAAGTTCCTTGAAGAACCTTTGGCGGATACCACGGCCATACTTATCACTGAAAATATTCATAGAATACTGCCTACCATTCTTTCAAGGTGCCAGACGGTTTCATTCAAACCGCTGCCTAAAGAACATTTGACTAAACAATTGGTGGACGAGGGCATACAGCCTCATATGGCGTCTATGGCCGCGAATCTGACCAATCGCTATGAAGAAGCTGTAGAAATATGTCAAAATGAGTGGTTTGCACAAGCAAGAATAATAGTGTTAAAATTATATGAGGTCCTCCAGAAAAGTGCCTTCCAAGCAATGGTGAAAATTCAAGAGGATTTTGTACAGCACTTCAAAGAAAAAGATCAAGTTGATCGAGCATTAGATCTTTTACTTCTAATATATAAAGACTTACTTCAGATCCAGTTAGGAAAAGAAGAACAGCTCGTCTACCCCGACCAAAAGGAAGAATGGAAATCAAACGCACTTCAAGTATCGACAAACCGTCTTTCTACTAGTATGACGGTCATACTTGAAGCAAAACGCAAATTAAACGCCAATATGAATTCTCAGCTGCTGGTAGAACAGCTTATGTTAAAACTGCAGGGGTGATGGTCTTTTGTACCATGTTGTAGGAGTACGCTTTAAAAAAGCGGGAAAAATCTATTATTTCGATCCCGGAGAACTGGATGTTGGGAAGAACAGTTATGTAATCGTCGAGACGGTTCGCGGGGTTGAATTTGGAAAAGTAGTTGTTGAAAAAAAGCAAGTCGGTGAAAATGATGTAGTGCTTCCTTTGAAAAAAGTCATTCGGATCGCGGATCAAAAGGATCGCTTGACGGTGGAAGAGAATAAATCTTCCGCACAGGAAGCCTACGATGTATGTTGTGACAAAATTAATCAGCATCAATTGGATATGAAATTAGTAGATGTAGAATATACATTTGACCGCAATAAAGTCATATTCTATTTTACTGCTGATGGACGTGTTGATTTCCGGGAGCTGGTGAAAGACCTTGCTTCTATTTTCCGTACACGTATTGAACTTCGTCAGATTGGCGTTCGTGACGAAGCGAAAATGCTGGGGGGGGATCGGTCCATGTGGCCGTATGCTTTGTTGTTCGACCTTTTTAGGAGATTTTGAACCGGTATCCATTAAAATGGCGAAGGATCAAAATCTATCCCTTAATCCTACAAAGATTTCAGGTTTATGCGGCCGCTTAATGTGTTGTTTGAAGTACGAAAATGACGAATATGAAGCAGCTAAAGAGGAATTGCCTGATATTGGGGAAGTGATTAAGACACCTCGCGGGAAAGGTAAAGTGGTAGGTCTTAATATTCTCGAACGCGTACTTCAAGTCGAAATAAAGGAAGAAGAACGTGTGTTGGAATTTACTTTAGATGAAATAATGAACGAAGGTGCCGTATCATTCCAAGCCACAGAGTAACGGGGTGTAGTGTCGTGGATAAAAAAGAGTTCTTTGATTCAGTCAGCAATATGGAACAACAGATCGGTGATTTATATAATCAATTAGGCGAGCTTAAGCAGTGCCTGGCTGAGATGCTCGAGGAGAATCATTCTCTTAAACTTGAGAACGAACATTTGCGCCGAAGACTGGAACAGACGGAGAACTCACCG
>NZ_JABMCR010000243.1 GCF_013179555.1 Bacillus haikouensis | reverse complement strand
GTTGTACCGTGTAACGCGCGGTGTTCTTTTGCATCAGAAGGACGAGTAACTGTTACTGTGTTACCTTCTAATTCTATTTTAATATCAGAACTGAATGTACGAGAAAGTTCACCTTTAGATCCTTTTACAGTTACCAGGTTATTTTCACCCACTGTAAGAGTAACGTCAGATGGCATTTCGATAGGCTGTTTTCCTACACGTGACATCCTGTTGCACCTCCATTCATTTAAAAAATATTACCAAACGTAAGCTAATACTTCTCCGCCCACTTGTTGTGCACGAGCTTCTTTATCAGTTAAAACACCTTGAGAAGTGGAAACAAGTGCGATACCTAATCCGTTTAATACTTTAGGTACTTCAGTAGATTTTGCATATACACGTAAACCTGGTTTAGAGATACGTTTCAATCCAGTGATTACGCGCTCGTTGTTTGCTCCATATTTCAAGAAAATGCGGATAACACCTTGTTTGTTATCTTCAACATATTCTACGTCACGTACGAAACCTTCACGTTTGAGGATTTCAGCAACTTCTTTCTTGATGTTGGAAGCAGGAACTTCCAGTCTTTCGTGACGAACCATGTTCGCATTACGGATGCGAGTAAGCAAATCTGCAATTGGATCTGTCATTGTCATAATAATTTACCTCCTTCCCAATATAGGGTATTACCAACTAGCTTTCTTAACGCCAGGAATCTGACCCTTGTATGCAAGTTCACGGAAACAAATACGGCAAAGCTTGAATTTACGGATTACTGAATGAGGACGTCCGCAACGTTCGCAACGTGTGTACGCTTGAACATTATGCTTTGGCGTGCGTTTTTGTTTCGCAATCATTGATTTTTTAGCCACATTTTCGCCTCCCTTATATAGCGATTACTTTTGGAATGGCATTCCGATTTGAGTTAATAACTCACGAGCTTCTTCATCTGAATTAGCAGTAGTTACGATAACGATATCCATACCACGTACTTTAGATACTTTATCATAGTCGATCTCAGGGAAAATCAATTGCTCTTTTACTCCAAGAGTGTAGTTACCGCGACCGTCGAATGCTTTCTTAGAAACACCGCGGAAGTCACGTACACGTGGAAGAGAAACAGAGATCAATTTATCTAAGAATTGGTACATACGCTCTCCGCGAAGAGTAACTTTTGCACCGATTGGCATACCTTCACGAAGACGGAAGCCAGCGATAGATTTCTTTGCTTTCGTTACAACTGGTTTTTGACCAGTGATTTGTGTCAATTCATCAACTGCTACATCAAGAGCCTTTGAGTTTTGAACAGCATCACCGATACCCATGTTTACAACGATCTTTTCAACTTTAGGTACTTCCATTACTGATTTGTAATTGAATTTGCTCACAAGAGCTGGACTGATTTCACTTTGGAATTTTTCTTTTAGGCGGTTCATCCAGAATACCTCCCTTCTTTATAGAACTATTTATCTAGAACTTCACCTGATTTTTTTGCTACACGTACTTTTTTGCCGTCTTCCGTTTTATAACCTACACGAGTTGCCTCGTTAGATTTCGGATCTAAAAGCATTACATTTGATACGTGGATAGATGCTTCTTGGCTGATGATTCCGCCTTGCGGGTTCATCTGTGAAGGCTTGGCGTGTTTTTTCACAACGTTGATTCCTTCAACCAGCACTCGGTCTTTCTTAGGGAACGCAGCAAGAACTTCACCCGTTTTGCCTTTGTCTTTCCCAGTAATGACCACTACTTTATCGCCTTTTTTTATATGCATTTCATCGCACCTCCTTGAATGGCCCAATGCTAATCTATTAAAGAACTTCTGGAGCTAAAGATACAATTTTCATAAAGTTGCTGTCACGTAATTCACGAGCGACAGGTCCGAAGATACGAGTTCCACGCGGTCCTTTATCGTCACGGATGATTACACATGCGTTCTCGTCGAACTTGATGTAAGTACCGTCTTGACGACGAACACCAGACTTAGTACGAACGACAACTGCTTTAACTACGTCACCTTTTTTAACAACGCCACCTGGTGTTGCTTGTTTTACTGTACATACGATTACATCACCGATGTTAGCAGTCTTGCGTCCAGAACCACCAAGAACTTTAATCGTTAATACTTCACGAGCACCAGAGTTGTCAGCAACTTTTAAACGTGATTCTTGTTGAATCATGTAGGTTACCTCCCTTCGGAATAAAAAATTATCCGAGCAAATATATTAGATAATAACTGCTTTTTCAACAACTTCTACTAAACGGAAACGTTTCGTAGCAGATAGTGGACGAGTCTCCATGATACGTACGATATCGCCTACTTTTGCTTCGTTGTTCTCATCATGAGTTTTAAACTTCTTAGAGTACTTTACGCGCTTGCCGTATAGAGAATGCTTTTTATAAGTTTCTACCATAACCGTTACTGTTTTATCCATTTTGTCGGAAACAACACGGCCAGTGTAAACCTTACGTTGGTTGCGGTCACTCATTTAAGCAAACCTCCTCTCATTTATCGATTGTTAACCCCGATCTCTCTTTCACGGATTACAGTTTTCATACGAGCGATCCCTTTGCGGACTTCACGGATGCGGGCAGTGTTTTCAAGCTGGCCAGTCGCAAGTTGGAAGCGAAGGTTAAATAACTCTTCTTTCAGAGTTTTGACTTTTTGTTCTATTTCGGCAGTGGTTAGGTCACGAATTTCATTAGTTTTCATTTGATTCACCACCAATTTCCTCTCGTTTTACAAACTTACATTTAACAGGAAGTTTGTGTGCTGCAAGACGAAGAGCTTCACGAGCAACCTCTTCAGAAACACCAGCTACTTCAAACATGATCTTTCCAGGCTTGACTACTGCTACCCAACCTTCAGGAGCCCCTTTACCAGAACCCATACGTACTTCTAAAGGCTTAGCAGTGTAAGGTTTGTGAGGGAAGATTTTAATCCATACTTTACCGCCACGTTTCATGTAACGAGTCATAGCGATACGAGCAGATTCGATTTGACGGTTTGTGATCCAAGAAGCTTCTGTAGCTTGTAAACCGTATTCACCGAACGCAACTTCCTGACCGCCTTTAGCACGACCACGCATTTTACCACGGTGTTCGCGACGATGTTTAACGCGTTTAGGTAATAACATAATTATTTGCCTCCTTCCTCAGATTTCTTTCTTGTAGGAAGAACTTCTCCACGGTAGATCCATACTTTAACACCAAGCTTACCGTAAGTAGTGTCAGCTTCTTCATGAGCATAGTCAATGTCAGCGCGTAGAGTATGAAGTGGAACAGTACCTTCACTGTAATGTTCAGCACGAGCGATGTCAGCTCCGCCTAGACGACCAGATACTTGTGTTTTAATTCCTTTTGCACCAGCACGCATCGCACGTTGGATCGCTTGCTTTTGAGCACGACGGAAAGAAACACGGTTTTCTAATTGACGAGCAATGTTTTCTGCTACTAATTTAGCATCAACGTCAGCTCTTTTGATTTCAACGATGTTGATGTGTACACGTTTTGAAGTCAGTTCGTTAAGAGCTTTACGAAGAGCTTCAACTTCAGTACCACCTTTACCGATAACCATACCAGGCTTAGCTGTATGAACAGTAATGTTGATACGGTTTGCAGCGCGTTCGATTTCCACTTTAGAAACAGATGCGTCTACTAAACGTTTTGCAATATATTCACGTACTTTTAAGTCTTCGTGTAAAAGTGTAGCGTAATCTTTGTCTGCGTACCATTTAGACTCCCAATCACGAATTATACCGACACGAAGTCCGACCGGATGTACTTTTTGACCCACGGATTATCCCTCCTTCTTTTCTGATACTACAAGTGTAATGTGACTTGTACGTTTGTTAATTTGACTTGCACGACCCATCGCACGTGGACGGAAACGTTTAAGTGTTGGTCCTTCATTTACATATGCCTCAGTAACGATCAGGCTGTTAATATCCATGTCATAATTATGCTCCGCGTTTGCGATAGCAGATTTAAGTACTTTTTCAACGACTGGTGAAGCTGCCTTAGGCGTGTGATTAAGAATCGCAACTGCTTCTCCAACTTGCTTACCTCGGATTAGATCAACGACTAAACGTACTTTACGAGGAGCAATACGTACTGTTCTAGCAACAGCTTTTGCTTGCATTAGGATACCCTCCTCTCAATTAGCGTCTTGTTTTCTTATCATCACTTGCATGGCCTTTGTAAGTACGAGATGGTGCGAATTCACCAAGCTTGTGCCCTACCATGTCTTCAGTGACGTATACAGGTACATGTTTACGACCATCGTAAACTGCGATAGTGTGACCGATGAATGCTGGGAAGATCGTTGAACGACGGGACCAAGTTTTTACCACTTGCTTTCCATCAGTTTCGTTCAATTTTTCTACCTTGCTCATTAAATGATCATCAACAAAAGGTCCTTTTTTTAAGCTACGACCCATGTTTGAACCTCCCTTCGTGATTGGTCTACGGCTCTAGATGCGAACCGTAGTTCAACCCCGTTATTTTTTGCGGCGACGCACAATAAATTTATCTGATTTGTTGTTCTTCTTACGTGTCTTGTATCCAAGAGTAGGTTTGCCCCATGGAGACATTGGTGATTTACGTCCGATTGGTGCACGTCCTTCACCACCACCGTGTGGGTGATCGTTAGGGTTCATAACAGAACCACGAACCGTTGGGCGTTTGCCTAACCAGCGGGAACGTCCAGCTTTACCAATGTTGATAAGTTCGTGCTGCTCATTTCCAACTTGACCGACAGTTGCGCGGCAAGCAGAAAGGATCATACGAGTCTCACCAGAGTTAAGACGTACAAGAACGTATTTACCTTCTTTACCAAGTACTTGTGCAGATGTTCCAGCAGAACGTACCAGCTGTCCACCTTTGCCTGGTTTAAGTTCGATATTGTGTACTACTGTACCAACAGGGATGTTGATAAGTGGTAACGCATTACCTGTTTTGATATCCGCTTCAGGTCCAGACATTACTTCCATACCTACTTCGATTGACTTAGGTGCAAGAATGTAACGCTTTTCTCCATCAGCATAGTTGATTAGTGCAATATTTGCAGAGCGGTTTGGATCGTATTCGATCGTAGCAACGCGTCCAGGTATACCATCTTTTTCACGTTTGAAGTCGATGATACGGTATTGACGCTTATGACCGCCGCCTTGATGACGAACTGTTAACTTACCTTGGTTGTTACGGCCACCCTTTTTGTGCAGGGGTGCTAATAATGACTTTTCCGGAGAATCCGTAGTGATTTCAGCGAAATCAGAGCTAGTCATGCCGCGACGACCATTAGAGGTAGGTTTGTACTTTTTAATCGCCATGTTTTTCCCTCCTCTTCTTAATTAAGTGAATTATACTTCAAAGAATTCGATTTCTTTGCTGTCAGCAGTAAGTTTAACGATTGCTTTACGACGTTTGTTAGTGTAACCAGCGTGTTTACCCATACGTTTGAACTTACCTTTGTAGTTCATGACATTAACTTTTTCAACTTTTACGTCAAAGATTTCTTCAACAGCGTCTTTTACTTGAGTTTTGTTCGCTCTAGTATCTACTTCGAACGTATACTTTTTCTCAGACATAAGATCTGTAGAAGCTTCTGTAATTACGGGGCGCTTAATGATTTCACGTACATCCATTATGCAAGCACCTCCTCTACTTTTTCAACAGCTGATTTAGTCATCACTAGTTTGTCGTGTCCTAATACATCAAGAACGCTGATTCCATCTGCAGGAACAACTGTTACACCAGGGATGTTACGAGCTGAAAGTGCTACATTTTCGTCAAGACCGTCAGTAACGACTAATGTTTTAGCGTTAACAGAAAGACCTTTTAGAACGTTAGCAAATTCTTTTGTTTTTGGAGCATCAAATGATAATGCTTCTAATACCAAGATGTTTTCTTCCACTACTTTAGAAGAAAGCGCAGATTTGATCGCTAAGCGACGAACCTTCTTAGGTAATTTGTAGCTGTAGCTGCGTGGAACCGGTCCAAATACAACTCCACCGCCGCGCCATTGTGGAGAACGGATTGACCCTTGACGAGCACGACCTGTTCC
>NZ_JABMCR010000242.1 GCF_013179555.1 Bacillus haikouensis | reverse complement strand
ATTTTTGTTTTTTTACCATGTACAGAATCGCTTTGTTGTACCAGGTACATATTGAACTGATTGTACCAGGTATAAAACCCTTGATGGACCAATCAGGCTCCAACCAGCCCCCAATTTTATTCCCTGCCAACTCCCTAAATCCGAACATTCCAATTTACCCACACGTTCTTATTTCGCGTTTTGCAGAATCATGTTAGAATGAGATTGAATGAATCAAGATGGCGCAGCTTAGAATGGGCCGATGAATAAAAGGGGGATATGTATGAGTAAGATTGCCAAGCAAGATCCGGAAATTTATGCAGCGATTCAAGATGAATTAGAGCGTCAACGTACAAAAATCGAGTTAATTGCATCTGAGAATTTTGTCAGTGAAGCCGTTATGGAAGCACAAGGTTCGGTCCTCACGAACAAATATGCAGAAGGGTACCCAGGTCGTCGCTATTATGGCGGGTGCGAGCATGTCGATGTAGCGGAAAACTTAGCTCGCGATCGAGCGAAGGAGTTGTTCGGGGCAGAACATGTGAACGTGCAGCCTCACTCAGGAGCGCAAGCCAACATGGCAGTCTACTTCACAATCCTTGAGCAGGGGGATACGGTTCTTGGAATGAACTTATCCCACGGCGGGCATCTCACGCACGGAAGCCCGGTCAACTTCAGTGGGATCCAGTATAACTTCGTCGAGTACGGGGTCGACAAGGATACACACCTGATCAATTATGAAGATGTTCGCCAAAAAGCATTGGAAAATAAACCGAAGCTGATTGTAGCGGGAGCAAGCGCATATCCTAGAAAAATCGATTTCGCAAAGTTCCGTGAAATCGCCGATGAAGTGGGAGCGTACCTGATGGTCGATATGGCTCACATCGCCGGCCTGGTTGCCGCCGGTCTACACCAGAATCCGGTTCCTTACGCGGATTTCGTGACAACAACGACTCACAAAACACTTCGCGGTCCACGCGGCGGAATGATTCTTTGTAAAGAAGAGTTCGGCAAGAAGATCGACAAGTCCATCTTCCCTGGACTTCAAGGCGGTCCGTTGATGCACGTCATTTCTGCAAAAGCTGTATCGTTCGGTGAAGCACTGCAGGATTCTTTTAAAGATTACGCACAGAACATCATCGACAACGCAGCACGTCTTGGTGAAAGCTTAGGAAAAGAAGGCATCGATCTCGTTTCAGGCGGTTCGGACAACCACCTTCTATTAATCGACCTTCGTTCACTCGGATTGACGGGTAAAATCGCAGAAAAGGTGCTGGATGACATCGGTATCACGGTCAACAAAAACACAATCCCATTCGATCCGGAAAGCCCGTTCGTCACAAGCGGAGTCCGTATCGGAACAGCGGCAGTCACGTCCCGCGGTTTTGGAAAAGAAGACATGGACGAAATCGCATCCATCATGGCTCTTACCCTTAAAAACCACGAAGACGAAACAAAGCTGGAAGAAGCGCGCAAACGCGTAACAGACCTGACAAGCAGATTTGCTTTATATCCTGAAAGATAATAATAGATAACAGTAACCTCCTCAGAAGAATGGATTCTTTTGGGGAGGTTTTTTGGTGGGGGAAATAGATTAATAGAGATGTTGTTCATAATAGTTATGGTTATCACTTGATTACAGGTTGATTGGTATTAATTTTCAAAATGGGTGTAACGGCCAAAGGGGAATGCAGAACAAGTAGAAATCAATACTATGGTTAGGTTGAATCCAGCGTTGATTGGAGTGGAAGACGAAGACTCCTATCAGAAAAGCGGAAGGGCTTTGCTGAGAGGCGTGTGGCATAAGGCGAATCGGACATGAAGGCGTTTTTTGCCTTCTTGGTCGGTTTGACTTATGTCATGTGCCTCTAAGCCCTGCAGCTGGACAGTTCCTCCTGAAGTTTCCGAAGCTCACGGGTCACCCGCGGAAATCAAAAGCGGCAATCAGCTCGCTATCTATATGTAGGGAAATCAAAAAAGGTAATAAGAGGTCCACATCCAGCCGCTTTTAATAAAACTAACCATAAACATAACGATTTCATTACACCTCCCGACTTTTATTGCTCTCAAAACCTCTTTTATGTACAATAACTAGAGATGTAAAACAGTAACTATCTTTTTTTACATAAACCGAATTCAAAAGGAGAGAGTCGAATGGGCAAAGTATATGTATTTGATCATCCATTAATCCAGCATAAGTTAACATTCATCCGTGACAAGAACACGGGTACGAAGGAATTCCGTGAACTTGTCGATGAAGTATCGACACTCATGGCATTTGAAATCACGCGTGAACTGCCACTTGAAGACATCGAAGTCGACACACCGGTGAGCAAAGCGAATGCGAAGACACTTACAGGTAAAAAGTTGGGGATCGTTCCGATTTTGCGTGCAGGTCTTGGGATGGTCGACGGGATCCTTAAACTGATTCCGGCAGCAAAAGTCGGACATGTCGGGTTATACCGTGACCCAGAGACTCTTAAACCAATCGAATACTATGTAAAACTTCCGAGCGATGTGGAAGAACGCGAATTCATTTTAGTAGATCCGATGCTTGCAACAGGAGGATCTGCTGTTGAAGCGATTAATTCCCTGAAAAAACGCGGTGCGAAAAACATCACGTTCATGTGTTTGGTGGCGTGTCCTGAAGGGGTTGAAGCGATTCAGGCAGAGCACCCCGATGTAGACATTTACATAGCGGCACTTGATGAAAAGCTGAACGAGAAAGGCTATATCGTTCCTGGACTAGGGGACGCGGGCGACCGTTTGTTTGGCACGAAATAAGAAAGGTTGTGTGAACATGAGTACTCCCATTAAGGTAATGACGATTTTTGGAACGAGACCGGAAGCCATCAAGATGGCTCCGCTTGTTCTTGAATTAAAAAAATACCCGGAAAGCTTTGAAACGATTGTGACCGTTACGGCACAACACCGTGAAATGCTTGACCAAGTACTTTCGATCTTTAATATCACACCTGATTATGACCTAAATATTATGAAGGACCGCCAAACGCTGGTTGATGTAACGACGCGAGGGTTGGAAGGCCTCGATAAAATCATGAAGGAAGCGAAGCCTGATATTGTTCTTGTTCATGGGGACACGACGACTACATTTGTGGCAAGTCTTGCTGCTTTCTATAATCAGGTTTCAGTCGGCCACGTCGAAGCGGGTCTTCGTACGTGGAATAAATATTCTCCTTTCCCGGAAGAAATGAACCGCCAGCTGACGGGTGTCATGGCTGACCTTCATTTTGCCCCGACTGAAAAATCTGCCCGCAACCTGCTGAATGAAAACAAGAAAGAAGAAGGTATTTTCATTACAGGTAATACAGCAATTGATGCGTTGAAGACAACGGTGAAAGATGAGTATAAGCATGAGGTGCTTGAAAAGGTCGGTGGCGACCGTCTTGTACTCTTGACTGCTCACCGCCGTGAAAACCTCGGTCAGCCGATGAGAAATATGTTCCGTGCCATCAAGCGTTTAGTGGAAGAACACAATGACATTCAAGTCGTTTATCCGGTTCACTTGAATCCTGCCGTGCGTGAAGTGGCGGATGAAGTCCTGGGCAACGACAGCCGTATCCACTTGATCGAACCATTGGACGTAATCGATTTCCATAACTTCGCATCAAGAGCTCACCTGATCCTTACCGATTCAGGCGGCGTACAGGAAGAAGCCCCATCCCTTGGTGTTCCGGTACTGGTTCTTCGTGACACTACTGAACGTCCTGAAGGAATCGAAGCCGGTACGTTAAAATTAGCCGGAAACGAAGAGGAGAACATCTACAAGCTGGCAAAAGAGCTGCTGACAGACGAACAGGCTCACAGCAAGATGTCAAAAGCGACAAACCCATACGGAGACGGACAAGCTTCCTACCGAATTGCCCAAGCGATACGCTATCAATTCGGCCAGTTGCAAGAACGTCCTGAAACCTTCAAACCAGAATAAATCCAAAGGCCCGTCCCGCACCGCTTAATGGTATAAAGCAGTGCGGGACGGGCTTTTCATGTGTATAAAATAATTTTTGTAGGTATATGGAAGTATTTACATTAAAATGTAGGGTTTCTCGTGAATGGGTATTTCTTTATAATGAAGAGAGTGTGAATGAGAATTGAAGTCAGGGCCGTCTGCTATTCCAGATTGTCGAGCTAAAGGTTAGAGGTGTATGTCATATATCAAATTGGCCCTAAGGGAAAAAACGCCTTTCAGGCAGATTCGCCTTATGCCACCCGCCTCTGACCAAAGCCCTTCCGCTTTTCTAGTGTCCAGCTCCGGCGGCTAGAGGCACATGTCATAAGTCAAACCGGCCAAAAAGGCAAAAAACGCCTTTCCGTCCGATTCGTCTTATGCCACCCGCCTCTGACCAAAGCCCTTCCGCTTTTCTAGTAAATATGTAAATAATGTGAACTTTCGACAAACGCCTGGAGAGGTTGTGAACTTTTTAACTTGAACTCATTGACATAGATAATACCCTATTGTATGCTTACAAAGGATGTAAAATGATAAGGTTTTCACAATTCTCAAAACCTTGTGGAATCGGTTGTTCACGATCATTTACACAGCTTGCCTCACGTTCAAATTTCGTTTGAATAGGAAGGGTTGAAATGGGTCAAAAAAACCAAAGCCCGTATAAAGCAATGGCGATTTACACAGCGATCCTGTCGCAACTTGTCGGTTCCATTCTTGTGGGAATTTTTCTGGGCAGGTGGATTGACCAGCAAGCAGACTCTGCACCACTCTTTTTAATCATCGGATTACTTCTTGGTTTAGCAACAGGAATTTATGCGATGCTTCGTACCTTACGACATTTATCTTAGGAGAATAATAAGATATGCCGGAACTCCATCAAATGTTTAATAGACAGCGGAAATACATATTGTACCTGCTGGCTGTTTACGTCCTGGGTTGGGGATTTACCGACCACAAATCAGTATTCTTAGGGTTAGCTTTAGGAACGGCTTTAAGCCTTTATATGCACTGGGGCATGACAAAGAGAGTCGACAAGTTCGGAGAGGCCGTTGTGGCAGGGAAGAAAGTGAGATCCCTCGGAACGACTTCGCGGATGGCAGCGGCAGCCTTGGGTGTTATCATTGTAACCCGCTTTCCCGAAACTTTTCATCTCCTAAGTCTTATTATTGGATTAATGACGACTTATATTGTCATTATGATAGATTATTTTTTCAGCACTATTAAAACTAATAAATAGCGGGGAAGAGAGGTGAAGTATTTTGAATCATGAAGCACCTTTAGCCGATTTTATGGGCCTGACTTTTAACCTGGCCAACGTGATGATGATCACGATTGCATCTGCCATTGTGTTTCTAATCGCGGTTTTATCTACACGACGCTTAGCCCTTAATCCGACTGGAATGCAAAACTTTTTCGAGTGGGTCATGGACTTCGTCAAAGGAATCATCAAGAGTAACATGGATTGGAAAACGGGAGGACGTTTTCACATCCTGGGACTTACCATCATTATGTATATCTTCGTATCGAACATGCTGGGTCTTCCGTTCTCAGTTGTATATGATCACGAACTATGGTGGAAATCACCTACAGCCGATCCGGCTGTCACACTGACACTGGCGGTTATGGTCGTGGCACTGTCCCATTATTATGGAATCAGATTAAAGGGGTTCGGTGCATACGGAAAGGACACCTTTTTATCACCTATGTGGTGGTTATTCCCGCTGAAAGTCATTGAGGAGTTTGCAAACACCCTTACATTGGGTCTTCGACTTTACGGGAACATTTATGCCGGTGAAATCCTGCTGGCGCTGATCGCGGGCATGGCCGTAAACGGCGGTATCGGCGGCGTTCTTGGAGCCATCGCACCAATGCTTGCTTGGCAAGGGTTTTCGATCTTTATCGGGGCAATCCAGGCATTCATTTTCTGTATGTTAACAATGGTTTATATGGCTCACAAAGTAAGTCATGACCATTAATATATACCTGTTCATTACGGTGGACAAACATATATAGTAAAAAACATTTTTCTTATACATTAAAGGAGGAACTTTAGAATGAGTCTTATCGCAGCAGCAATCGCAGTTGGTTTAGCAGCACTTGGAGCAGGTAT
>NZ_JABMCR010000241.1 GCF_013179555.1 Bacillus haikouensis | reverse complement strand
ATTACCGCTTTTGGGTGGTCTGGCTGGGTATGATTGTATGTTCTTTCCTTTTTTTCGGCATCAGTATTTGGCTCCCAACATATCTCATTGAAGCAAAAGGATTTGATAGTGAGGGAATGTCGAGCATCACTTCCCTCTCCTGGTTATTTGCTCTAGGATTTGTTCTTGCATGCGGATTTCTGGCCGACAAAACAAGACGCCCAAGTTTATTGGCAACAATCCTATTCGCCATGACAGCAGTATTTTTGACAGTGGCAAGTTTTGTCTCTTACCCACTTATAGCGGGGATTTCTATGGGACTGGCAATGGGATGCCAGGGTGGTGTATTCCACCTGAGTAATATGCTTATGGTAAAATATTCAACACCGGAAACAGCTGGACGAGCAGCAGGTTTGATTGGGTTTACCAATATAATGGGTGGCTTTTCAAGCTACATAATGGGTTGGCTTCGTGACCTTTCCGGCGGGAGTTTCAGTTCATCGATTGCCATGTTAATTTTTGCAGCTATTTTAGGATTAGGAGCTTATGTATTTACAATTAAGAAAGAAGCTGCTGAAATTCAATTAGTACCTCTGCCGCTACAAAAAATGAACACATAGAAAAATACCGTTTCCGAAGTATATATTAACGTAAAATGACAAACATGAAATAATCCCTTTTTAGCAGACGTAAAGAAGATAGAACTTACGTGTACTAAAAAGGGATTCCAGCCAAACTCTCACTATTTTACACTACTAGTTAAACGAATAATTAAGATGCTACGATAAAAAAACTCTTGTTCCCCACTTTTACAACTCCATTCTCCTTTTAACTTTATGCAACCAATAAACAAAAAATAAAGGTTACGCGTTCACTAGTTCATCGCAATGCTGTCACATCCTCACCCTTGAGATCAGTGACTTTCTTGAATGGAAGTCTGGCTGACTAGTGGAAATGGAGGGCGATGGAGGCGCGGGCGAAGACACTTCCAAGTGAGTACCGCAACGTACAAAGCGATCCCAAAATATATGTGGGCCGCTGTAGGTCTCACTGATAAACTTCATTTTATCCTCTCCTTTTGAGTTCTTTCGTTTTGAGTTCATTCATTTTGCTTGAGACGAAATCCCATTTTCCCCAAAAAGTTTCGAGTTTCTCATGTCCTGCTGCGTTGAGTTTGTAAAATTTTCGCGACGGCCCCACAGTAGATGGCTTTTTTCAATGTCCATCAGATTGTTTATCTCAAGGCGCATGGTAATCGTATAAACCGTGCCTTCAACCATATCAGTGAAGCCAAGTTCTTTCAGCGGCAGTGTGATTTCATAGCCATACGTTTCACCCAGGCTAATGATCTCAGGGCACAATCCTCAAGCACCCCTTTCAGCATTTCCGTTATATTTTCCAGTATCCACCCTCTCATTTGTATTCTACTATCCTTTCAGTACTCTGTTTATGGATATTTAGGTTTCGTACTTAAATACTAACTACCAGTATGTAGTATCCCGTAGTAGCATCGGTTGTCAAGAATACATTTGATTTTGCTGTCTTCAACATGAGATAGCAGCCATCCATCGATCCCGAATGGAATACCAATCTTCCTCCAAAAAATAAACATTACCAAAAAATAAACACCACCAAAAAAGAGAAGTGACCGAGTATAGTCACTTCTCCTTTTGATAAAATCGCCGTGCTTTGGCACGATTGCCGCAATCGGCCATTGAACACCAGCGGCGGCTCCGGTTCCGGCTTGTATCGAAGAATAACCATCCACATGGGTCTCCCTCGCATTGTTTGACTCGTTCCAGGTCGTTTTTGGAAACGAGTATATCTACAGCAGATTGCAAAATCGGAGGGAGCATAGAGTCCAAGGTTTTCCCGGTATTTTTGAATTGCAACGTATAATGATCCTTTTCATGGATTACTTGCATCGATTGATAGAAACGGCTCACATATTCATTGAAACGTTCCAGGTCCCGCGGGTGGGGCGATGTTTCCTTTGAAATGTCCTTGAAGATTTGATACATGACTTCCCGCATTTCGATTGCCTGCTTCAGAACATCTCCCGCTTCAGACGGTTTCTCCTTCGATTTTATAAGAAGGGATTTTGCTTGTTGTCCGGTCAAGACTTCTGCATGGATGCACCAATCAACCAATTTGGCGTAACTTGTAAACCAATCACGCCTTTTCTCAGCACTTTCCCGCCAACTGACAGTATTGATGAAATCCATACACAAACGTTCTCCGACCATCATATAAGGGTTCGTTTCCGACATGTTCATAACTCCTTTACTGTAACCATCATAATACATATTGACAGTTAGAAACAACTGGGTTACACTATAACCGTCTAAAGAAGTTTTGATGGTTAATAACAAATTCAGGAGGTACAGAGATGAACAATCCGATGTTGGCAGCTGTTAGAACATTGTTGAAGGAAACATTTGATGGACCTGAAGAAAACGCAAGCTGGTACACAGAAGCGAAGCCTGGCAGTGGTTTATTCGGAACGCTTGAAACATTATCGTCAGAAGATGCTTCGATACCCGTCAATGGTACGACAATCGCCGCACAAACGGATCATACCCGCTATTACTTATGGGTTGCGAATTCTTATTTAAACGGCGAAGAACCCAGGAAGGACTGGGAAGCATCATGGAAAATCACAAACGTTGATCAACTCACATGGGCACAATATAAAGGCGAACTTCAACAAGAATACACATCCCTGCTTAAAACGATTGATTCACTTGACTCCTTAGATGAACAGACATCGAATGGTTTGTTGGGAGCGGTCGCTCACTCCGCTTATCACCTCGGTTCGATACGACAGATGGTTAAAGCGATCAATGTCCCCAGCCAAACATAAGCATTCATAAAATCATCCACCTAAAGACATACATTGTCAGTGTTGACTTTAAATGCCTCTAATGATTTCCTTGCAAGACTTCGCTTTCCGCGGGTCAGTTCGCTCATGCTTTTCTAATAGCTGCTTCTCCCGCTGGAGTCTGCGTCTTGCCCTTCAATCAACCGTAGGAAAAAGGTATAAACTAAATGGAAGTATGAATAAAAACCCGAACTTACTTGAATCCTTGAATTCAAATTAGTTCGGGTTTTAGTTAGACTAAAACACTTTGGTCCCAGCCTCTTTTCTTAAAATTTTTAATCAATCCGTTTTATAATGATATTGTCTTTAAAACTTTTCAATCACTATATTCCAAAAATATATTTTACGCCGTCATAACATTACTGCTGTATGATCTGAATAAGGTTACCGCAAGTATCGTCGAAGACAGCTAGTGTGACTTCGCCCATTTTTGTCGGCTCCATCGTAAACCGCACACCTTTTTCCGTTAATTGTTTATACTCTTCGTGAATATCCGTCACCCCGAACATTGTTACTGGTATGCCGTCGTTAAATAACTTCCGTTGATACTCCTTCGCGGCTGGGTGTTCGTTTGGTTCCAGTAAAAGCTCGGTCCCGCCTTGTTCATCGGGAGAAACAAGTGTGATCCATCTATGTTCTCCTGTAGGAACATCATGCTTTTTAACAAATCCCAACGTTTCTGAATAAAAGTCCAGTGCCTTGTCTTGATTTTCTACGAATATGCTTGTAACGATAATTTTCATGCTTATTTCCTCCTTTGGTATCTTCAACGTGTACTGCTTTGCCAACAACCAGAAAGCTTTTCACACCCGTCTGTACTGCTAATTTCAACAGGATAAAATTATTCTACCCATCCTTTCAATAAGTCTTTAAGTGGTTCGTTGTTAAACATAAGTACTCGATATTTTCCCTTCCGTTCTGATGTGACAAGTCCTGCCTCTTCCAATGCGGAAAGGTGTTTAGCTATCGCTTGTCTTGAAATGGAAAGGTCGTACTTCATAATGAGGCGTGCCGTAAGCTCATAAAGCGTTAGTTCGTTTCGATCAGAGAGCTCGTCTAATATAAGCCGGCGGGTAGAGTCACTAAGTGCTTTGAATATTGCATCTTTGTCCCAATTCATATATCGAGTATAAGCAACTACATGGTTGCATGTCAAGTATACGCAACTAATTAGTTGCTTGTCAAACATGTGTAAGTTTGGTTATTTATCGACATGGCGGAAGTGGGTATGAAGATTTGCAGCTTCTTTAAAGATTTTTCGACAAGTTGCTTGAATATGGAGAAAGTGGCTTGTAAATTTCGAATGTGCCACGTAAATTTAGAAAGTGGCATGTATTTTTAAAAAGTGGCTTGAATCGTTTGATTCACAGCTATATGAACAGCCTCCGCGGATCACATCTCCCCCTTAGACTGGGTTCCACTACGATTTATGCTGAAAAAGTGAGTTTATGCTGACTTTTTAACAGATATAATTTCCCCATGCGGCAACTACTAAGGACCCACAAAATAAAGAAAAAAATAGAACGGGAAACCCTCCCCGCTCCACCTGAAAAATCCACGGGGACAGATACCCCGGCCCCAAAAGCACCGTACCTTTCCCCGTGATCTACTCTAACTCAGCAAACTCCCCCTCATCCAATCCCGCTCCCGAAAAGGTCCGACCGGGAGTTGAATCAAGGTGGTTCGCCCCTCTGAATCTAGTTTATAAATCCGATCCGTCAACGTCGTATCAAATCCAAGCAGCGGGTGCCCGCCCAGCCCGGCGGCGGATGCAGCCAAAAGCAGGCGCTGCACAAGCATCCCGGCTTCCATTTGCATGATCCTGTAGCCTCTGTATCCCAGGGTACCTTTGTGGTAATCTTTGTTACCGATGATATGAAGGCACAGCGGCACCTGAAGTAAGTTTACGTTATCGAGTGACAGCCCTGATTGCAGCTGAAGGCGATAATCCCCTGTACCGATTTCCCGCAATGAATGTCGGCCGCTGTCATATGCGTATGCTCCATTTGGTATGCCTTCTACATTATAAAAACAGCCGTAAATCGAAACGCGAGGTTCTCTGCCGTAAGAAACTTCGTCTATGTCACTTCGAAACGAGAATGCATGAGTGGCACTTTTCAATAAAGCCGCCAGCTGCTGCTGACTGACCTTCCCCATGGTAAAATCCATTTCCGGGGAATGGCGATTTTTGCATGCTTCGGCAAAATCATACGTAAAGGACTCGATCTCCGGCAGATGAATTTCTTTCTCTCCACCTCTAACCTCCGGATTTCTCCCGGGTTTCCGGAAATCACCTGTACTATCTATCTTTGAAGCTTCATTCACCGCTAGTAACATAGGAAACTCCCTAACCTTTTCAGACCGTTCATAATGTTCTACAGAAATAGCAGGCAGCTCGCTACATAATTCTTCAGCAGTGAATGCCCGTTCCATTCCCTTTCCATTCCCGGCCCAATTCGTTGCAGCTGCCGATAGCGGGATGACGGCATATGCGCTTTCCTCTTCCTCGGTCAGCCCAAGCAAATGGTTGACCGCTGAATCCAGAAATTGAACATACACCCCTGACTCGAATCCAAACCGTTTGGCCGTTTCCAGCAGCTGTCCCATCAGGACACCGGCATCCAGTCCCTGCAGCCGATAGGCAAAGTTGTTGTATTTAAAAAAGTTTTTCCAAAATCTCGTTGAGACAAAGGCCGTGCCGAAACAGGATGAAATGTCGCAGCGATTGCCGAGTGCCCGTTCTACGTAGGAATCAAAATTCCCTTCCCGGAGTAGGTCGAGGCGATGATGGGCAGCATCATAATGGTAGATTCCATCCGGCAAGTCATCCAGCTTTAAATAGATATAGAGTTCATTCGGATACAGCGCCCCCCCGGATGGAGCAAACCGCCGATAAGAGTGGATCGGGTAAGCCTCCTGCTCCTCTGAATCATCAGGCTCCATCGACTGGCTAACCCCTGTTATGCCATAGACATACCAGAGAAAATGACCGATTCTTTCTACATCGGGTTTTAACGGCGGCTGACCCACGGCGAGTGACAACGGTACTTCAGCGGACAATGGCACAACCCGCACTCCCCGGTACAGCTTATAGGAAAGAGGTGCATCCTCCCAGTCCGCTTCCCAGTTTGGCTGATTGGCCCGATTAATATCAAATTGCAGATTGTGAAGAAATTCTTCCAGACTCATCCTCCTTACCTCCCAGTACCC
>NZ_JABMCR010000240.1 GCF_013179555.1 Bacillus haikouensis | reverse complement strand
TTTAGCTGAAGACAATAACACCACATCTGAATACCTGGTTAACGGTGATTTCACGTACGCTGTTAATGCGATTATGGTTGCCTGATTGGCCTTGGCTGTTTTAATGGCATCTACAATGTCTTTTGTGCTTCCTGTTAAGCTGATCGCAATCACCACAGTGTTCTTATTCATCGATGAAGCCCGCATGATTTGCGTATGGGCGTCCGTAATGACCGTAGTGATCTTCCCGATGCGCATCAGTCTATTTTGCATATCCAGCCCAGCGATCCCTGAAGACCCGATTCCATAAATGACGACATCATTGGATTGATCAATGTGGTCAATCGCCTTTTTCAATTCCTCTAATTGAACAAGTTCTGAAGAATCAGTGATTGCTTGGATAATATTATTCATAATCTTTTCTTTAAACGTTTCTTCTCCGTTATGCTGTTTAGCTTGTGAAATTTCTTGCGCCAATAAGAATTTAAAATCCTGAAATCCTTTAAAATTTAATTTTCTAAAAAAACGCAACACAGTTGCCTCGGCAACTTCACAAGCCTCAGAAAGCTCGGTTAATGAATGGTAAATGACTTTGTCGGTATTGTCGATAATATATTCATATATTTTATTTTCTGATTTAGTAAACGTATGCTTGTGTTGTTCAATAAGCATCGTTGGTTTCATGCCGTTTAATTTAGCCATTTGATCTGGTGCCATTTAACAATCTCCTCCATGTGTAGAATGCATGTAAAAGTTTTGGGCTGCTCCCAAGAGGTTTGCGTCATTCCCGTTTTTCGCCAACATGATTTCCAATGTGGCGGCATGATTTGGCATTAGTTTTGGAAAGAGAGAGTCTTTTATGGCTTCTAATAAAAAGTCTCCCTGAGCAGAAATCCCGCCGCCAAGTACAATAAGTTCAGGATTCAAGAGGTGCACGATTGATTTTAGACCAGTTGTTAAATCATTAAGCCAAAGTTCAAATAGCGCTAAAGACTCCGGATCCCCAGCTTTAACTGCTTTAAAAAACTGTATCAACGGAACTGTATTGCCGGCTGCCTTAGTGATAAGGTCTGTAAGTGCTTTGCTCGAGGCATAACTCTCGAAGCAGCCGTTCTTTCCACATGTACACTCTCTTCCATCGGGGTATAACGTGATATGGCCTATTTCTCCTGCACAATAGCCTTTGCCGGTATACAGTTTTCCGTCTAAAAATAACGCTCCGCCAATCCCGGTCCCAATTGTTACACATATAAAATCATCCACATCTTTGGCTGCACCAAGCCAATATTCGCCTAATGCAGTACAGTTGACGTCATTTTCTACCATTACTGGCAGATGTGTTTCTTTCTGTATAAGCTCCGTTATATTTAAACCGGTATAGCGGGGGATATTATCTGTCGCATACACAACCATTCCTGTTTCAGAATTGACTTGACCCGCCGAACTAATCGAAATACCGGATATTTTCCACCTGTCTATTAATTCCTTTGATATATTAATTACCTTTTGAATGACTGCTTCGCCACCCATGTGGGCTTCAGTCGGAAGGGAATCATGAAATAAGAGCTTTCCTTCCAGGTTTACAATTCCATATTTAATTGAGGTTCCACCAATATCAAAAACACCAAGATACATCTTTCTTCTCCTCCCCGCCTCGGTAAAATGCAGAAGAGAAAAACCCGCTCAGGGCTTTCCTCTTCCTATTTTTAAGGGCTAAAGAGATTTGGTAAAAATAAGGCAATCTGAGGGAAAACCGTTATCAATCCCAATGCCACAACAAGCGGGATAATAAACGGAATGACTCCCCTGGTAATCACATGGACCGGGATTTGGCCGACACGCGATACGACGAATAATGCCATCCCCATAGGGGGTGTTAAAATCCCAATCATCAAGTTAAGAATAACAATGATTCCAAAGTGAACGGGATCGACACCGGCACTTACAACGACCGGGACAAGAATTGGAACCAATAATATCAATAACGCCAGTGATTCAATAAACATCCCCAGGAAGATAAGCAGTGCATTGATTAAAACCAGTAATAAGATTTGGTTATCGGAGATGGATAAGAAAAACTCAGCCACTTTCATCGCTACTTGTTCATGAGCGATCATTTGCCCAAAGAACTCAACACCCATGATCATCAGGACAGCGACACCGGTTAGTTTCATCGAATCAACCACATTTATAAATAGCTTTTTTAATGTAAGCTCTTTATAGACGAAAAATCCTAAGAACATCGCATACAGCGTGGCAATCACGGCAGCTTCTGTCGGTGTGAAGAAACCGGAGAAGATTCCGCCAATGATGATGACCGGAGTCAATAAAGCCAGAAATGCTTTCTTAAAATAGGTCCAACGTTCACTTGATGTCGCCTTTTCAGCCTTTTGATAGCCTCTTTTCTTTGCAAATAGATACGCAACGACCATTAAGGAAACGGTCATCAAAAGTCCGGGAACGACTCCTGCCAAAAACAAGTCCGCAATGGATTGGTCCGAAATCACGCCATAAATGATCAATGGAATACTTGGCGGGATAATCGGACCGATGATTGCAGACGCCGCAGTTAGTCCCCCGGAGTAATCATCATCATATTTTTCATCCCGCATTGATTTGATTTCTAACTGTCCGAGTCCTCCGGCATCTGCCAAGGCAGACCCGGACATGCCGGAGAACATCAGACTCGCCATGATGTTGACGTGTCCAAGTCCCCCGGTATAGTGTCCGACCAATGATTTGGCAAAGCCAAAAATTCGCTGGGTTATGCCCGATGAATTCATCAGTGTTCCTGTCAGGATGAAAAAGGGAACAGCCAGCAGGGCAAAGCTATCAATACTATCAATTAACTTCGCTGCGGAGAAATAAACCAACGACCAGTCAGTGATGGCAAAATAACTAAATGCCGCAATAATCAATGTGAATCCAACTGGCATCCCTAAAAACAAAAGCAGCAGCCACCCAACAAAAATTGCCAATACACTCAATTATCCCACCTCCTTACCTTTGTTGCGAATTTCTTTTATATTCCGTTCAATCAGGCGGTACAACATTAAAACAGATAGCAGCGGCAGGGCCATATACATATAAACATAAGAAATATTCAGCGAAACAATGTCTACCGGCACTTTGCGCAGCGCCATTTCATAGCCTATATACCCCATCAATATAATGGCTGCACCGATGAGGAACTGAAATACATAATTGATCACCTTTTGGATTTTAGCGGGGAACTTGGTAACGAAATAGTCGATAAAAACATGCCCGTTTTCTTTGATTCCAACTGCCACGGCCAGATACCCGACATAGATAAAAATAAATTTAGCCAAGCCTTCAGACCAAGTTAATGGTTGATCAAATACTTGCCGGGAAAAAATTTGAACAGTCAGGACGGCCAACATGAGTAGAAACAAGGTGCCGCCAATTATTTCCTCTACATTATCAAACAGCTTTTTCATCCTATTCACCCTATTTTTTTACTTATTCGCCTCTTGAATTTGTTTTAAGTAGCCCTTTGCATCTCCGTCAATCTTTTCGAGGTATTTTGGATAAGCTTTTTGCAAAGCTTTCTTAAATGGCGCTAAATCCGGCTCCGTAACTTTCATACCTTCTTCTTTAAATTTTTCTATCAAGCTTGCTTCCTGCTCTTCAAATAGGGAAGTGTGATAATCTGCCGCTTGCTTGATCCCTTCTTCCAAGATTTTTTGCAAATCTTCAGGTAGCTTATCCCAAGTCTGCTTGCTTACCACATACTCATTGTCATTTACAACATGGTTCGTTAAAGCCAGGTAATCTTGAACTTCGTAAAATTTCTGCGCATCAATTGTTGACAATGGATTTTCCTGGCCATCCACTGCATTTGTTTGAAGTGCTAAATACACTTCAGTGAAAGCCATTGGAGTTGCAGAGGCCTTTGTATATTTTGCATAATCCAATAATGTGTCTGCTTCAGGAACACGCAGCTTTAAGCCTTTCATATCCGCGAATGATTCAATCGCACGATTAGAAGTGGTTTGGCGGGTTCCATTGTAAGCTGTTCCAAGAACTTTCCAGTTGTATTCTGATTCCAATTCTTTTCGCAGATTTTCGCCATATTCTGTTTCATTGATTGCTTTTTTAAGGTGGTCAAAATCATCAACTACATAAGGTAATCCCATCAAGGACGCACGAGGTACCCAAATTCCAAAGCGGCCCATTTCAGCAAGTGTAATGTCTAAAGACCCTTCGCGTGTCTGTTCAAGCATCGCACGGTCATCGCCCAACTGCGAGCTGGGATAGATTTTAACTTTCAAACGGCCATCACTTTCTTTTTCCACATAGTCAGCAAGTTTTTCTGCGGCCTTAAATTCATTTTGTGCGTTCCCGGCGACCATGCCGAACTTCAATTCAAAGCTTTCGCCTTCAGCATTTTTTGAAGCTTCATTATTGGAACATGCGATTAAGCCAAAGACGACCATTAGAATAATACCAAACTTCAATAAAGTACTTTTCATTTTCAAGTAACCCCTTTCACTTTTTATTATTTTGAACTTGAATGAACTTCCCTCTGTTCTCCGTATCAAGGAATTATGACCTGGATGACCAAATTCCCTGACACCTCACTCCCCCTTGTTCATTTTCCCTCCCTTTGTGCTTTTTCATTTTCTCGAATAGAAAAAAGCGTTTTCATCGATGTGAGTTAAGTATAAAGTTTTTGAAAGTAAACCGTCAATATTTATTTTAAAAATGATTTTTAACTGTCAAAATTATTCACGTGCCATCTTCCCTGTCCAAGGGTTTAAATATCAGCAGGAATCCCGTAAAACATGGAATCATTTGATCACTGAACATCGTAAACCTTAAATGACAGTTTATTATCATTTTTAAAAATAATTAGATAATTGAGCGTCATTCATGTTACTATCTTACTTACATGCTGGAAATCTACTAACATGACAACAAATGAACAAGATGATCGGAGGTGAAAATGAGGAGAAACAGCAATGAAAAGTTGTAAGCGACAACACAGGAAGTTTTAGGAGAATGTACCATACCACAATTTTGAAGGGAGTAATATTCTTGGTAAAAAAACTTTCAATGCTCGTATTTTCATTGGTTCTCATGCTTTCCTCGTTTGGTCCGGATCAATTCGTTTCTGCTGACATGCCGGAGCCGATTGTATCTGTTGAAAACCAAATCATCAAAGATGGTTACTACACGGACTTAAATGATCAGGTTGACCAGTTGAAAGCAATCGACGAAGGGACCATTATTGTGAGGTTCCAGTATACCGGTTCGTCGATTATGTCCCTTTTCTCTTTAAGTAACAATCAAGTCCGGGACGGCCATTTTCATCTGTACATTTCGCCTTCTGCCATCGGAAGCGAAAATCGTTATCAGAAAGCAGGAGCACCCAAGACGAATGTCCATGTGAGGACGCAGGTGAATGTGAAGGAAAATGCCGTTCATACTCTTGCGATGGTGATGGATAAGGAAGAAGGATACAAGTACTTTTTAGATGGGGAGCTAATCAAGCAAGATGAACAGTCTCCGCGAAAGTTTCTAAGTACTATTCATTCACCAAACAGTTCTCAACTTGGAAGGACGGAAAGAGCAGCAGGCAATCAGTATCCATTCAGCGGGAATATTGATTTCGTTAAAATTTACAATGAGCCGCTTTCAAATGAAGTCCTGACAACGGTTACAGGGGAAACGAAAGCTGAATCATTAGAAAATCCAATGCCTGATAGTGTGACAGAGCCTTTCTCCGTCTTTTATCCAGGGTTTATGGAGTCTAATAATTACCGGATTCCTGCATTACTTCATAGTCAGAAAGGAACACTTATCGCGGGAATTGACCGCCGGGTTGAGCACGGAGGGGATTCACCGAACAATATCGATGCTGTCATCCGCCGAAGCTTTGACCAGGGACTGACATGGGAAGAGGACGGAATCGTTATCAATGATTATCCTGATCAAGCGTCGAATATTGATTTGTCCTTTTTGCAGGATCAAACGAATGGCCGGATCTTTTCACTTGTTGACGGGTTCCCTCATGGGGCCGGCCTGATGGGCGGCTTTGGCAATAACGCCTATAAAGGCACTGGTTTCAAGAGTGTGGATGGACAGCA
>NZ_JABMCR010000024.1 GCF_013179555.1 Bacillus haikouensis | reverse complement strand
TTCCTTGGGTATGGCGAAATCCAATTGTTAAATTGGAGAAATCGTCGTGTCCAAGGAATTTTTTATTGTTGTAAGAAAGTATAACTTAAATTTGAGAATTGGCAAGCTCCATGCGCCTGGCCCCTCGAGACGTTTCGATCCGCCCAATGAAGTCAAACAACGACTTCACCGGTCGGCCCAAGAGCGCTTGTCGGGGCTGAAACAAGGCTCTTGCGCTTTTCTTATTGGATGGAGGATACCGATGAAAAATCTAAAGGGATATATTTTTGACTTGGACGGCACCGTATATCTTGGTAAGCAATTGATAGAAGGAGCAGACACCATTATCAACTCTCTTATTGATGAAGGAAAGAAGGTGCTGTTCCTGACAAATAAGACGATTGAATCGCGCCAGCGTTATGTGGAAAAGTTGAACGGCTTCAATATCAATGCCAGCCTGGAGAATATTTTAAATCCGACGCTTACATTGATTGACTACTTGCGCGGGCACCATCCGGATGCCACCTTATACGTAATTGGTGAGCAGCCGATCAAGGATGAGCTTGTACTTGCCGGGTTCCGGGAGGGGATGGCACCAGCTGAGGTCGATGTCGTCGTGTTGTCATGGGACCGGGAATTTCATTACGATCACTTGAATTTTGCATACCAGTCGATAAAGTATGGTGCGAAGGTGATTGCAACCAATCCAGACAGAACCTGTCCGGTAGAGTTTGGCGATGTACCGGACTGTGCAGGAATGATTGGAGCGGTTGAAGCGGTTTCCGGGAAGAAGATTGATGTACAAATTGGAAAACCATCCATTCTGACAATTGAAGCTGCATTGAGAATTTTACAACTGCGGCCCGAAGAGTGTGTTATGGTCGGTGACCGCCTTGAAACGGATATACGAATGGGCATTGAAGCCGGAATGAAGACTGCACTGGTGCTCAGCGGGATCACGACCGAGGAGGATTTGAGAAGTACGGATTGGAAGCCGGATTATGTCCTGCCTTCAGTGAAGAGATTGTTATCGGAAAAAATGACATAAAAAAGGAAGCGGTGCTCGGACGCCGCTTCCTTTTTCATGCTATTCGATTCCTTTATCTTCCTTCATTAACTTCTTCATATCAATTTTAAGCATCCGGTCCATCGGGTAGGTGGTTGTATAGCGGTATTTATCAGCCCCGGACTCGAATACGACATAAAGTTCTTTTTGTACTTCCACTATCCCCTCTGGCATTGGAATGGCTTCAATACTCTGGCGCGGTTTTGCAGTGTATCCATCAAGGAACCAAAGAGGAACTTGTTTTCCTTCAACAGTAACAGAGGCATGGGGATCTTCTTTCAACGGGTATTCATAGCGGTACAGTACACTGTCGTTGGCTCTTCCGTATGAGGTACTCAGCGTTACTCCATTTCTTGCCGCTTTCTGTATGATGGCACCCTGGACTTTGCCGGTAGTGGAAAGGACGTAATCCGGTACGGCATTGTGGTCCGGCGATCCATTCCAGTGTTCTTTAGAAAGCATGTCATTGTTTCGTTCCAAGTCAAAGCCGATCATCCATGCATAGTGCATTTCTCCGTCTCTGTTCTCAATATGGTGCGACGGGTCGGTCGGGTAGGAGTTTGCCTCATAGAATTCCCCGACCCAGAGGATGCCTTCATCATAAACGGTGTAAGCAGCTTCCACCGGTAATGGAATCTGTTCTGTGAACTGAATTTCCCCATTGTCCTCGGCTTGCACGAGGTCGCTCAAATTGAAGCTGAACAAGTGATTCTCGGATGCTACCCAGCCATGATCGCGGCTGACGGTAACCCCGCCGGCATGACCGGTGTACGGTGTGCCGTCCGTATTGTAAAGGACCACGGATTTCACCAGTTCCCCGGACTTGCGGTCTGTTACGGTAATCGTACCAGGACGAATACCATCATCGATGTAGCTGATGGTAAGCAGCCAGTCTTTTTTCTTAAAGTAGGTCAGTCCTTGAGGAACGAGTCCCTGGGACAACCCGGCGATCACAGGACCGTCCGAGCTGATATCCCACAGACCTTGGTAGGCAGGATCTTTTTCATGTTCCCAGCGTTCCAGCTGGGTGATGATCTGGTGTTCCGGGGCAACCTGTACTGGATTCGATTTTCCCGATACATTCCCCGATGTATCCTCTGCGCTTACTTGTAAAGTGTACGTTTGGCTGCCGATCAATTGATAAAGAGTAAATGCGGTCTGCGTTGGATCTACGGAGTATTCAAGTTTGCCGTCTTTGTAGATATGATAACGGTATAGATCCGTTGCGGTTGATGCGTCCCATCTCAAGACAGCTTCGCCGCTTCCGGCAGCGGCCTCAAGATTGGCCGGTTGCTGAGGTGCTTCTTCATCTGAAACCGGACGATCCGGGGCTTGATCTTCAACCAGCCAACCCGGAGACGGATTTTGGTTTGCAGCCAATTTTTCCATCGTTCTAGTGTTATTCTTTGGATAGGTAAAGGTGACCGTTTGCTTTAAGGAAACGTCTTCTGCTGAGTAATCAGCTCTGACGATTTCGAGCCCGTCAGGATCATAAACAGTCAGAGTATTTCCGCCGTTTACCAGGCCGGCTATTCCATCAAGGATAATTGTGTCATCTTCTTTTAGATACTTACTTTTGTAGGAATAGAAATAGTTATAATTGAAAGCTTCGAGTGAAATAGGATTTATGGCTGAGTTTCTTGTCCAGATCACTACAGAGTCCCAAGGCTCCAAAATATAGCTTTCTCCGATTTCTTCATTCCAATTATAAGAGGCGAATCGATATCCGTTGAGATCAATTGGATCAGGGCTGTTGTTATAAAGCTCAAAGTATTCGAAGGCATCATAACCTGCGAAGTTATCGGTATTCGGGATCAATTCGGTGATAAGCAGGCTTGGTACCGGTACGTTTTCTGTCGGTCCTGTGACGAGTGCGGCTGAAGCTTCTGATTCGTTTCCAGCTTGATCAATCGCCGTTACCACAAACGTATACTCCCTGTTCAATTCCAGAGGGGATACGACCATACTTGTTTTATCTGCAGCGGCTGTCCCGTAAAGTGTCCCGTTGATGTAGACCCGGTATTCGGAAAGGTCGCTTTCTGTATTGGCGGTCCACAACAGTTTTACATGATCGTTCCCTGCATTATCTTTGAGACCTGTTGGGGCGTTAGGGGCTACTGTATCAACAGCCTCCTGAGGCACAGCCCGTACTTCTTTTGTTGCAGGGGATTCGTTTCCTTCCGAATCGACAGCTGTCACCCGGTACGTGTAAGCATCGCCATTTTCTAATCCGTCGATTGTCGAGGTGGTCGTTTTTGTTGAAGCTGCCGTCCCATCAGAATCGTAAATTTTATACGAGACTGCACCTGCTGAAGCTTCCCACTCCAGGAGTACTGATTGGTTGGAAGGAGTTGCCGTCAGGCTGGACGGGGTCGCCGGACCTGCCACCTGTTCAGTCAAAAGGACGGAAGGGGTCGGCTGCTCTCCACTACGGAGCTTCGTCATTGCTGCCGAGCCGCTAGCTTTGTAGATGATGCTACGGTTTGTAATCCCGTCGGCTCCACCGTCATTGATCAATGCAGTACTGAGAATATTGTCGTTCGCATCAGCGATTCCCACCTGGCGAAGGCTGCTGTCATGCAACCCCTGTCCGGAAGTGGTCAGCTTGATTTCGTATACCTTTTCTTGGGTGAGAAACATCCCATAGTTCGAGTTGAAGTCCCAAAGCGGTACATCAGGATAATCAAATTTCTTTAACCAGAGTACCAGCGAGTCTTTCGGCTGGATTGTTTTGTTTTGGATGGGCCATCGATTGGCCGGACTTGAGAAGTTACTTGTGAAGTATTGGAGCTGGTAGTCCTGCAGGTTGATAGCTTCTGAGGTGGTGTTATAGATTTCGACATATTCATGGGGCTGCCCGGATCCGGCAGATTTGGATACGATTTCCGTGATAATCAGAGGCGGAGCGGGCTCTTCCGCATTTGAGTTTTGAACTTGAAGCAAGAGAAACCCCAGCCCTAAAATAAGAATGGCAGCTGCCCAGCGAATGAATTTCTTTTTCAACGTCATTTCCTCCTTTTTAAAGGTTATTTATGTACAAATGAGAAGAACCCCATGACAACAGCATGTACGATGTCGTACACGCGTTTGACACAGGGTTCTCCTCATCTCTACCCACTATATTATTGATAGTTCAATCATACAATGAGTAACTTGGAGTAGCAATGAAAATTTATAAAAATTTCGAATTATCAGAATTTATTATTGAAATAACCGTGATGTTCGTTTATAATTAGCATAACAATCATATAGGTTCCGGCTTGGTAGGCAGAGTAGAAGAGATCACCTATGAAGCGAACGGTATGATTTCCTCACTATTTGGCGGGGGGATTAGCGTTCGTTTTATGGAGCGGTCTCTTTTTATCGTGAAAGGAGATGGTGGAATGGGGCATTTTATGAATGACATGTCAGGTTTCTTCTGGCAGCATGAAGTCTATTTCAGGATTGTGGTCAGTGCTGTACTGGGATTTATCATCGGCTGGGACAGGACATCAAAAAATAAGCCGGCCGGTTTAAAAACGTATACGTATGTATCGGTGGCATGTACGCTGATTACGATCGTCTCAATTGAGGGTGCGGAGATGCTCAGTCAACCGGATAGCGGAAAAGTGATGGATCCATTGCGTCTGGCTGCGCAAATTGTATCCGGTCTGGGATTCCTTGGTGCAGGGGTGATCCTGAAAGATGGGTTGCGGGTAAAAGGACTGACATCTGCTGCGATGATATTTTATGTCGGGGGAGTCGGTATTGGTATTGGAGCAGGATTTTATTCTATAGTCATCTTCGCAACACTGGTAACATTCATCATTACGAAGATAGGAAACTTCTTTGAAGAACGGGAGATTACGAGTGTCCGCCTTCCATGGTTGCGGAAAAAAAGAAAGACGGAGGAAGTAGAAAAAAAGGTTGGAACGTGAATGACAATAGGGGCAGGGACAAAACGAATAAACCACGACATAAAGACGAACAATTTCAGTGTATGTTCTTAATACCGCTAATGATTTCCGTGCAAGACTTCGCTTTCCGCGGGTAGCCCGTGAGTCTCCTCGGCGAGCCTGCGGGGTCTCACATTGGCTACTTCTCCCGCAGGAGTCTTCGTCTTGCACTCCAATCAACCGCTGGAAAGAGCTAAAATCTAAATGTACATTAAACAAAATAAAAACCCGAACTAATCTGCCTTCTTACAGGCAAATTAGTTCGGGTTTTACTTAGACTAAAACACTTTTGTCCCACCCTCTTCTTTGGTTAAAGATCCAAATTCCAAAGCCTTGGATCACCAGAAGATATCGCAAGTGCACCGGCTCTCAGTCCATTCAGAATATCTTCCTTATTACTGATCAGGCCACCGGCGATGATTGGCAGCACAGTCATTGTTGTCAGTTTATCAATGACGGATGGCATGAGACCGGGGAGGACTTCAATTGCATCCGGCTTGCAATTATGTGCAATATCAATTCCTTTGGCAAGAGCATTGCGGTCGATAAGAAAAAGGCGTTGAATCGTCATTAAGCCTTCCTCCTTTGCATATTTGATCAGGTTGCTCTTCGTGGTAATGATGCCGGTCGGCTTCCAGATCTCTGCTATGTATTTGATCGCACTCTTCGTATTGGACAGTCCATCGATGAAATCTATATGTATAAAAGTTGTTTTACCGGCGTTCTTCAGTTTTTTTACGTAGTCATTCATAGTTATCAAATTTCCGGTAAGGATGAACACGATGTTGACGTTTGACTGCACTGCCTTTTCCAGGTCTTCTTCTTCCTTTATAGATGCAATCACTTGCGATTGAACGATATCGATAATTTTATGCTTCATCTAATATGCCCCTTTAAATAGTCTGAAAATTTCCTCTTTAGTATAGCATAAATGAAAAGGTAGAGGTTTGGGCAAAGGTTTAATAATTTATTAAAACAAGTGGCAGTAGTTACCTTTGATACTGGAACCTAAATTAAAACAAATCTTAATTCAAATATAAGTATGCAATGGGGGGCGGCCCCCAAAAGCTATAAGGGTTACCGGGAAAAATCACAAGACCAAAACAAAGAGGACTCGTTAAAAATGTTACAATAGAACATAATAATTAAGTTCGCCAGAAGGGACAGAGGCAATGGTTGAGAAAAAATATCTTTTGGATGATTCTATTGGTTATAAACTATTTCAAGCTTCTCGATTGATGAACAGCAGATTAAATCAAAACTTCCGCCTCCATGAATACACGATTACGTATGAGCAATGGCAGGTTCTCAGCCGGTTATATGAGGAAGATGGACTTACGCAGAATCAATTGGCCATGACAATTGAAAGAGATCAAGGGAGTATTTCCCGTCTGATTGATAATATGATTAAAAGGGGTTTGGTAGGGCGCATTCCTGATGACACTGACAGGCGGATTAAACGCGTATTTTTGACGGAGGAAAGCCATAGGATTCAGGAAGAACTTGAAGAAATAGCGGTAAAGACTATTTCCCAGGCCACCCGGAACATGAGTGAAAAAGAATTAGAGACATGCTTAAACATGCTTGATCAAATAAGGGGAAATCTAAAATAAGCTGCAAACCGATGGCATTCACCGGTTTGCAGCTTTTCTTCTTCCTTGCCGTTTCTCGAAATCGATAAAGTGAAATATTTTACCATTTTCTTATTGACAATTGATAATGATAATTGTTATCATTTAATAAGTTAGAAAAACTTGTTTCAACAAGGAAAAATCAGTGAGGTACTCTCACTAATTTTTTTGCGTATAATTGATAATGATTATCATTTACAGAGGAATCAAGAAAAGTCATAGGTGTGAGGAAGAAGGTTATGAAACTAGTCCATTTGGTGATCTTGTTAATTGTTTTATCTTTCACATCACTTTTTGTAGGAGTATCCGATGTGTCACCATTGGATATCTTTCATTTAAGTGATGAACAGTTTGAAATCTTGCTCATAAGTCGTATTCCAAGGCTTGTCAGTATCTTGATAGCAGGTATGGCAATGAGTATTGTCGGCTTGATTATGCAGCAGCTCAGCAGAAATAAATTTGTCTCCCCGACAACAGCGGGAACGATGGATGCAGCCAGACTGGGGATTTTGGTTGCTTTAATCTTATTCCCTGCAGCCGGAATGATTGAAAAGATGGCAGTCGCTTTTGTATTCGCTTTAGCAGGAACATTTATTTTCATGAGAATCCTGGACAGGATCAAATTTAAAGATGCAATCTTTATCCCGTTAGTCGGATTGATGTTTGGGAATATTGTTGGTTCAATCACGACATTCTTTGCTTATAAGTATAACCTCATTCAAAGTATCGGCTCGTGGCTCCACGGTGATTTCTCCATGATTATTAAAGGAAGGTATGAACTTTTATATATCAGCATACCTGCCGTCATTCTTGCTTACATATTTGCAAATCGCTTCACCATCGCTGGAATGGGTGAAGATTTTGCCACAAATCTAGGACTTAACTTTAAACAGGTAGTAAATATTGGATTAATCATTGTTGCCCTCGTATCTTCCTGCATTATGCTTACAGTGGGTTCATTACCGTTTTTAGGATTGATCATTCCTAATATCGTCACGATTTATCAAGGAGATCACTTGAAAAAGAGCCTGCATCATACAGCGGTTCTTGGTGCCGTATTCGTTTTGATTTGTGACATTCTGGGACGAATCATCATTTTCCCATACGAAGTTTCCATCGGCTTGACTGTTGGTGTAATCGGGAGCGGAATTTTCCTTTATTTACTGATAAGGAGAAGAGCCCATGGGTTATAAAACAAAACTTACTATTCTCGCAATCTTATCCATTATATTGTCAGCGGTATTCTTGTTTTGGGATATTGGGGAGCATTGGGAATACATCCTGCCGAAAAGGGCGATAAAGATATTCGCCATCATCCTGACAGGAAGCTGCATTGCGTTTTCAACGGTGGTGTTCCAGACGATCACGAATAACCGAATCCTGACACCGAGCTTAATCGGTTTGGATTCACTCTATATGCTGATTCAAACGTTCATCGTCTTCTTCTTCGGAGGCGCAACTCTTTCCATGATGAGCAAGGGACATCACTATCTTCTTTCTGTAGGACTGATGGTCTTATTCGCATTAATCCTTTTCAGGTTTATTTTCATGAAAAAGGAAGGAAGGAATATTTACTTTCTTCTATTAATCGGCATCATCATGGGGACGTTCTTCGGAAGTATCACATCGTTTATGCAATTACTCATTGATCCCAATGAATTCCTGGTTGTGCAGGACTCCATGTTTGCCAGTTTTAACAATGTCAATACAGACCTTTTATGGTTGTCCGTCATCTTGTTGATTTGTGTAACGCTGTATTTCTTCCGCTTTGTGAAATATCTGGACGTCCTTTCTCTCGGAAGGGACCAGGCTGTAAACTTAGGGGTTCCTTATGACTTCGTTGTCCAGCGTTTGCTCATTGTCATAGCGATTCTTGTATCGATTTCAACTGCGCTGGTAGGCCCGATAACATTCCTGGGCTTGCTTGTAGTCAACGTCGCTCATGAGTTCTTGCGTACATATCGTCATTCTGTAATGATTACTGGTTCAATCCTGATCAGCATCGTGGCATTGGTTGGCGGGCAGCTGATTGTCGAAAGAGTATTCACCTTCTCAACAACCGTGAGTGTCATCATTAACTTTATAGGCGGAGTGTACTTTATTTATCTACTGCTAAAGGAGAACAGATCATGGTAGAAGTAAAAAATGTATCTAAGCTGTATGGCAATAAGAAAGTGGTAGAAGATGTTTCAATCAATATTCAAAAAGGAAAAATCACATCTTTCATCGGTTCAAATGGCGCCGGTAAAAGTACATTATTATCGATTGTTTCCAGGTTGATTCCAAGAAACGAAGGGTCTGTCCTTCTGGAGGGCAAGGAGATTACTTCATACAAAAGCAATGATCTTGCCAAGACGATTTCAATCCTTAAACAGTCCAACAATGTAAATGTCCGGATCACGATCCGCGAATTGGTAAGCTTCGGCCGTTTTCCATATTCACAAGGAAGGCTGACAAAAGACGATGAGAAATACGTTGATGAAGCGATTCACTATATGGAATTAGAAGAGCTGCAGGATAAATTTATCGATGAATTAAGCGGAGGACAGTTACAGAGAGCTTATATAGCGATGGTCGTTGCCCAAAACACGGAATATATCCTGCTGGATGAGCCTCTTAATAATTTGGATATGAAACACTCTGTCCAAATCATGAAAGCCTTGCGGAAAATGAGTGATGAACTCGGAAAGACGATTGTGATCGTCATCCATGATATTAATTTTGCGTCCTGTTATTCGGATTATATTGTTGCCCTCAAAAACGGCAGAGTAATACGTGAGGGGAAAACGGTAGATATCATTACAAATGAAGTTTTAAGAGAAGTTTTTGGAATGGATTTTGATATCCAGGAGATTAACGGAAACCGTATATGTGTCTATTTTACTTAGGTCTTAAATTATTTTGAAAATAATTTAAACATATAAAAAATATCTTAAGGAGTGGTATACATGAAAAAAAATCTTTTCGTTCTTTTAATGGCTGCAATGCTTATGCTTGTGTTGGCAGCTTGCGGTACAAACGAAGAAGCATCGGGTGATGCAGAAAATGTAGAAGCGGCAACATCTTCAAACGGCTCAACTGAAGCCAAAGAATCTGAAGAAATCACTGTGAAGCATGAGTTGGGTGAAGCGGTAGTAACGAAAAATCCTAAAAATGTGGTTGTGTTTGACTTTGGTGCATTGGATACATTGGATAAGCTGGGTATTGACGTGGCCGGCGTAGCAAAAGGAAGCTCATTGCCTGGTTATCTATCAAAATATGAAGATGATCAATATGAAAATGTCGGCAGCTTGAAAGAGCCTGACTTTGAAACGATTTATGGCATGGAACCAGAATTGATTCTGATTTCCGGCAGACAATCCGCTGCCTATGAAGAGTTAAATAAAATTGCACCTACTGTATTCATTGGTGTAGATAATGCTAATTACATGGAGTCTTTCACTCATAATGTTGAATTATTAGGTGAAATCTTTGGCAAGGAAGACGATGCTGAAGCAGAGCTTGCTAAAATCAATGATACAATTGCAGAACTGCAAGAAATGACAAAAGCAGATGACAAAAAAGGTCTACTGACATTGACAACAGGCGGTAAAATGAGTGCTTATGGTCCAGGATCAAGATTTGGTATCGTTCACGACGTCTTTGGTGTAAAACCAGCTGATGAGAATATCGAAGCTTCTACTCATGGTATGAATGTAACATTTGAATACATTGCAGAAACAAATCCAGACTACTTATTCATCATCGACCGTGATCAGGCCGTCGGAGAAGAAGCAAAAGCAAGCGAATTATTTAACAATGACCTGGTGAATAAAACAAATGCCGCTAAAGAAGGAAAACTTATCTACCTAGATCCAACAGTATGGTATCTTGCCGGCGGCGGTCTGACTTCAGTTGCACAACAAGTAGAAGAAGTAAAAGCGGGACTTGATCAGTAATGACTATCTATTAAATATGGATTATTCCAAAATAAATGCCCATTTTGTGATGGGCATTTATTTTAGATAAGGGTTGTTTTCAAACGTTTGGCAGGTTGGCCACCCGGTTAAATCTTTGATAGCTGAATTTTTTGGACGTTTGATCAATGACTTTTTTAGCCAGGGTGTGGATAAAAATTTTAGTAGAAAAGGAATTGAACAGAATGAAACAAATGAACAGATATATAGATTCAATGTTCGGGCATCAGGACGATCTTTTGGAGAAAGTTCTCTTATCCATAACAGAAAATGGAATGCCCTCCATATCGGTATCTCCTTCTTCAGGGAAACTTCTCTCTATGCTTATATCAATTACAGGAGCAAAAAATGTCCTGGAAATCGGCGCGCTTGGCGGGTATAGCGGAATTTGCCTGGCAAGAGGATTTGGAAGTGAAGGAAATCTCACGTCTCTGGAGCTGGAAGGGAAATACGCACAGTTGGCACACAGCAATTTATCGAAAGCTGGCTTTGGCGACCAAGTATCCTATAGGGTCGGTCCTGCTTTGGAAAGTCTTGAGAAGCTTGTTGGCGAAGGTAATCGATTCGACTTTTTCTTTATCGATGCTGACAAAGGTAATTATGAAAACTACCTGAAGTATTGTATTGAACTGGCTGAACCGGGTGCTTTGATTGTTGCTGATAACGTACTTGCACGAGGCAGTGTAGCAGATCCGGCGGTAGAGTCGAAGCATTCTACTGAGATAATGAAGAAATTCAATGAAACTGTGGCCGTTCATCCTCAATTAGAGTCCATTCTTATACCAATCGGGGATGGTGTGACGGTTTCCAAAGTGAGGAATAAATAATTACTCAAACATTTGCTGGCTGGAACCAAGGGGCTGGTCCACAAGTTCGATGAAACAAGAGATCTGTCCGCTGTTCCGGAATGTATGATCAGGTAAGAAAGGTCAGCAGCTGTACAGATATATAATAACCAAGCAGGGAGTCCATTCCCTGCTTGGTTTTTTAGAATTAGAATACGATGAAGTGCGCGATCAGCACAATAACCGGCAGCGTGATGACTGTTCTTTGGATGAAGATGATGAAGAGATCCAGGAAGCTTAATGGAATATTGGAACGCAGGATCAGGATCCCGATTTCAGACATGTAAACGAGTTGTGTCAAGGATAGGGCAGCCAATACAAAGCGTGTGATTTCGCTTTCGATGCCGCTTCCGATCACTGGCGGTAAGAACATGTCGGCGAATCCGATAAGCATCGTTTTGGATGCTGCAGCTGCTTCGGGGATTTGCATCCATTCCAGTACCGGTATGAACGGATAGGATATAATCTGGAACAAGGAGGTGTATTCTGCGACGATCAACGCAGCAGCTCCAAGGCTCATGACGAGCGGGATCAGACCGAGCCAGATATCAAGAACGGTTTGGACGCCGTTGATCAGCAGTTTCTTTGGAGAAGGAGCATGATGTGCCTTCTCGGCGGCTTTTTCCAGGCCCCACTTCCATTTCGAAACGCCTTCCGGGATCGTTTCATCAATCCGCTGGCCGACCGGTTCGTAGTAGGTGTCCGGTTTTCTTGAAAGCGGCGGGATTCTCGGCATGATAAGCGCGGCAGCCACACAGGCGAGGGCAACGGTTAAGTAAAACGGGATGAAGAGATGACCGAGACCGACGATATTTGCCACCACGAGGCTGAATGCAATGGAGGCAATGGAGAATGTGGTGGCGATGACCGATGCTTCCCTTTTTGTATAATATCCTTCGTCATATTGTTTCGTCGTGACGAGCACGCCGACGGTACCGGCTCCCATCCATGACGCCATACAGTCGATGGATGAACGTCCCGGCAGGGTGAACAGCGGCCTCATGAATTTATGGACGAGCGCGCCGATGAATTCCATTAGTCCGAACTCTACTAATAGCGGCAGCAGGATACCGGCAAACAGGAACCAGGTGAGCAGTACCGGAGCTAAATCATAAAGAACGACTCCTCCTGTATTTCGGGACCAGATAAACTCCGGTCCGATTTCAAGAATGGTCATGAGTCCGACGGTGAACCCCAGCACTCTGGCCGTGACCCCGGTCACCCCGATATCGAATAATCCTTTTAAAAACTTGTTCGACAGGATGAAATCGGGTTTCAATACTTTGGTGAGGATGGAAGCACTGGCGGATAAACCTAGAATCATAATGATTAATGCAGGAATGAATCCGCCGATTAATCCGTTTAAAAGCGAAGCAAAGATGCCGACTCCGATGGTGACTTCCCCGTTAAATTTAATGGGTACGAGAAATAACAGGGCTCCCAGCAGGGAAGGAAGGATGAACTTCCAGTAAGCACCAGACATAACTTGTTCTTTTACTCTGACTTCCGTCTTCATTTGTGTTCCCCCTTTTTATATAATGTGTTCCGCTTCTTGCGGTTCAATCTCCTTCTCATACTCTGTCAACGCTTCTTCAAGCATCGAGATGCCGATATCAAGATGCTCCCGGTCGATCGTCAATGGCGGCATCATGCGGATGACCTCTCCCTGGTTTCCGCTTAAGTAGAAGATGACTCCTTTTTCCAAGCACTTCTGGAGAATGTTCATTAAGCCATCTCCATTCGGTTTTCCAGTAATGGGATGGATGATTTCGATTCCCAGCATTAACCCGATGCCCCGGACTTGTCCAATGGAAGGATGTTTTTCTTTCAGGGCAAGCAGCTTGGTTAAGGCATAGTCACCTAAATGTCTTGCATTTTCGATCAATCCTTCTTCCTGCATTACATCAATCGTGGCACACGCTGCAGCACAGGCGACAGGATTTCCGCCGAATGTTGTACTGTGGCTGCCTACGGTCCATTGTTCCATCAGCTCTCTGGAAGAAACGGTGGCACTGAGCGGTAATCCGCTGGCAATCCCTTTGGCGATTGCCATAATATCAGGTGTAACGCCAAATCGGCTGGCGGCAAACCAGTCTCCTGTCCGGCCAAAGCCTGTCTGGACTTCATCAAAGATGAGCAGGATGCCGTGACGGTCACATATTTCACGGATTTTTTGCAGCCAGGCCCGCGGTGGAATGACATACCCGCCTTCTCCAAGTACCGGCTCAAGAATGACAGCTGCCACTTCATCAGGTGCAACCTGATGATTGAATAATCGCTCGAAATCTTTCTCAACATGCTCCGCCCAATACTCATCATGGTCCAGCCCATGGGGTGTTTCTGTTAGTTGAGCATAGGGCAATTGATACGTCATATTGGCTCCGACCGGTAAATGTCTCCGGTATTTACTTTTCGAGGTGGTCAGACTGAGTGCGCCCATCGTCCTGCCGTGGAATCCGCCAAGAAAGGAAACGACATAATGCCTTTTGGTCACATGTCTCGCCAATTTAACGGCTCCTTCGATTGCCTCCGCTCCGCTGTTCCCGAAGAAAAAGCAGTCAAGGGATTCCGGTAAAAGCGCTTTCAATTTTTTGGCCAATTGGATGATTGACTCATAATTGATGATTCCGATCGGTCCATGAACCAATTGGTCCACTTGATCTTTGATGGCAGCAATCACTCTCGGATGTCTGTGACCTGTGTTTTCCGTTGCAATGCCAGACGTGAAATCGAGATACTTTCGGTCATCGGCACCTATATAGAAGTAACCTTCTGATTTGACGACAGGAAGATTCGGAAAGTCCTTTGCCATCGTAGGAGCCAGCAACCCCTCATCATTAATGGTTTTCCAATCTATCATATTAACAGCTCCATTCGCAGAAAAATAATTATTGATTGAATTTTCCTACAATTATTCCGAGTGGTCAAATTGCAACTATTAATATATTTAATAGTTAAAATAAGGAAGAAATGAATGTAAAAGTCATATGAAGAGAGAAACAGGTGGGAAACCTGCAGCTTATTACAGAATCTGACTCTAGAGCGCTGAATCTTATTGTATAGTAGGGGAAAGGGGTTAATAGAAGCATTGAAAAGATTTATAGGTTTTTAGGCTTTTTTCATTAGGGAGTCCTAAAGTGGGACAATACCGAACATATCTTATTGATGAAGCGGTGATGGGGATGGAATTAAGGAAATTAAAGACTTTTCAAGTCGTGGCCGAAGAGTTGAATTTGACAAAGGCAGCCAAGAGGCTTACCTATTCGCAGCCCACGATTACGCTGCAAATACAATCTCTTGAAAAAGAATTGAATCATACCCTTTTAGCAAGGGTTGGCAACAAAACAATGTTAACGGCTGCAGGGATCAAACTGAAAGGCCATGTGGATCAGTTATTTATCCTGATGGACAAGATGGAAAAGGAGATGGAAGAGCTGAGAGGACCGTCCGGTGTCCTGACAATTGCAGCATCAGAGTACTATTGTCAAAGACAACTGGCAAAGGTGGTCAGGGACTATACGGATCTTTACCCTGAAGTGAAGGTCAGCCTCCTGCCCCTGAACAGCGTCCACGCCATTCAAAGTGTAAGGGATGAGGTAGCGGACTTGGCGATCATCGCCAGTGAGTGCGAGGGCAGCCATATGAGAAAAACATTCTTGGAAGAGGAGCAGGCGTTTGTAGTCGTTTCATCCGCGATAGGGGAAAATCGCAGCTTCGAGGAGATCCTAGAGGAACAGGCCTTTATTTCTTATCATGAGGATTGCAGCTTTAGTACGATCATCGACCATTATTTTATGAAGAACAATCTGCTCCCTCATTCGAAGATTACCGTTGGGGGAAGCGATGAAATGATCAAGCGTGCCGTCCTGAACGGAACGGGTTACGCAATCCTGGGGGAGAATGTAATCAAACAGGAGATAAAGAATGGAACCGTCACGATTCTCGACCAAGTATCCGAAACGATCTTGACGTCTGCTATAAATTTGAAGATTCGTTCAGAGGAACCGAATATCATGACGTTTTGTGAGTTTTTGAGGAATAGGTGGGACGTATAATAAGAAGTGGTGCCAGTTGCATGCTGCGTTTTCCCGATGGCGAAAGAGCTGTGGTGTCACAAGGAATTTAAAAGGACCTGTCCTCCAAACGAAGACAGGTCCTGATTTCATTTACTGTTGGGGGTTAGCGGGTGTACCGTGAATATAACCCGGTGCCGGATTCAATTTCGGTGCCTGTCCGGCAGGTTCGGGGTTCTCCACGTATGTGAATTGGCCTTGACCATCCATGGATGGACCGTTTGCCCAGCGTCCTGACTTACTTTCATCACCTTGTGAGCAATTAATGAACTGGTGGGCGACATCCTGTTTTTCATATTCCTTGTTGAAAGTGGAAGGAACGACGAGGCCTTCTTTTTCTTGCAGTTCTGCAATGGCTGCTGCCCATTGATTTTGATGCATGGTATCTCTGGCGATCAGGAAAGAAAGCATGTCTCTTACCCCTGCGTCATCTGTCATTTCGTAGAGACGCACGACTTGTAGTCTGCCTTGAGACTCGGCGTTCAGATTCGCCCTGAAGTCTGCAAGCAAATTCCCGCTCGCGATGGTGTATCTGGCATTCCAGGGATATCCCGCACTATCGTTCGGGCTGGCACCTAATCCATTGACGATGGCATGCTGTGGATTCATCCCGCCCATGATGCTTTTGATGACAGGGTCCTGGGCTGCTTGCTCCTGCTCTTCAACAGGTGCCTTATCGAGCAGCTGGGCAATCATGGTTGCGAGCATCTCAACATGGGCGATTTCTTCCGTCCCGATATCAAGGAGCATATCTCTGTATTTCTGTTCAGCTCTACAGTTCCATCCTTGGAACAGATATTGCATCATCACTGATATCTCACCATACTGACCGCCTAGGACTTCCTGCAGCTTCTTTGCATAAACAGGATCAGGACGATCAGGTTTGGCACGGTATTGCAGCTCTTTTACATGGAAAAACATAATGACCACTCCCTTTGGATGTATTTTTCTACTTTAAGTTGCCCAAATGAAAATAGAAGATTCATCCATAAGGAATTTTTATATCATTATTTCCTCTCTGAATGGGTGGAAATGGAGTCAAGACCAATATGGGTAAGCCCTTCTTCTTTGCTTTCTGAAAGAATCTTTATTTTTCCCCGATCTCCAATTATTCGGTGTGAACCAGATCCAACTATATGTACTATTGCCCTGAACTATCCTTTCTATATTTAATGTGATCTACCGCACCCCCGACAACCCCCGATTGATAAAATTATGCAAAATCACTGCCATCTCCCCGGGCGTCTTCTCCATCCCATTTTCGACCCAGTTTTTGATGACGTGAATACTTCCGCTGACCATGAATATATTGATGTATTCATACGTCTCCTGGTCGATCCCGCTGTCAGAAATCCAGTTTTTGAAGATGAATTCGTGGGTAATCATCATGCCTTTTTTCAGGAAGTACATATCGGTGTTTTCGCTGAGGAGTGTTTGGCATATGGCGTTTTTTTCAGCTATATAGTCGAATAGTTTTTCGGTCATTTGCAGGGCTTCATCTTCTTTAGAGAAGTTGTACCGGCCGAGTGTTGAGACGAGATCTTCGATGAATTCTTCTTCGATTGAGTCCAGGAGCTCGTATTGATTGGCGTAGTGGGCATAGAAGGTGGAGCGGTTGATGTCTGCCGCTTCACAGATTTCTTTGATGGTGATGCTTGAGATTGATTTATCCTGGAGAAGTTTCAGGAGGCTTTCCTTTAGAACCATCCGTGTGTATTTTTTGCGTCTATCCATTTTTGAGGTCACATTCAACGTTCCTTTCATTCGTTTTGGATTTATCCAACGTTATGAGTTGTTATGTTGGGTAACGTACATTCATTATGCAACTGTCCGTTGAATATCCAACACGGTGTTTATTATAATGATAATGTGAAAATGTAATAGATACAAGTGAGGTTGAGAAATGATAAATATAGCAGCATGGATCATAAAGCATAAGAAGACTGTGTTAATCGCGTTTATGCTGGTGACGATCTTGTCGACGGCGGCGCAGTTCTTTGTGAAGGTCAATTATAATATGGTCGATTATTTGCCGGATGATGCTCAGGCAACACAGGCGATGGAGATCATGGAGAAGGAATTTACGGGTGCGGTTCCGGATACCAGGGTCATGGTGACCGGTGTGACCATACAGGAGGCACTTGAGTATAAAGAAAAGCTGGAAGCCATTGACGGGGTTTCGGATGTGATGTGGCTGGATGATATGGTCGATCTGAAAACTCCTCTAGAGGTGGCGGACAAGGAAACGGTCGATAATTACTATAAAGATGAGAATGCGCTGTTTTCGATCAGTGTCCGTACCGGCGATGAGGTCCGGATTACAGATGAGATTTATGAGCTGATCGGTGAGGAAGGTGCAATTGCGGGAGAGGCAGCCAATACGGCGAGTTCTCAGAAGATGGCAGGAAGTGAGTCGATGTATGCAGGGATGCTGCTGGTGCCCCTCATTATTTTGATTCTGGTCATTTCGACGACTTCGTGGGTCGAGCCTCTGTTTTTCCTGACGGCAATCGGAGTGTCGGTGCTGATTAACTTGGGTACGAATATCTTCCTTGGGGAGGTTTCGTTCGTGACGCAGTCGGTGGCGCCCATCCTGCAGCTTGCGGTGTCGCTCGATTATGCGGTGTTCCTGCTTCACAGCTTTTCCGATTACCGGAAAACGACGGAAGATCCAGGAGAAGCGATGAAGCTTGCGATGAAGAAGTCGTTCCCTGCGATCACGGCGAGTGCGGCAACGACGTTCTTCGGATTTATTGCCCTGACGTTCATGGAATTCCAGATAGGGTCGGATCTTGGATTGAACCTGGTAAAGGGAATCGTCTTGAGCTTTATCAGTGTGATGGTGTTCCTGCCTGCACTGACGCTGGTTTTCTATAAGTGGATGGATAAGACGAAGCATAAGAGTTTCGTTCCGAGTTTCAAAGGGGTTGGGAACAAGGTATTGAAATTGAAGGTGCCGAGCCTGATTTTCGTGTTTGCCATTCTTGTTCCGGCATTCCTGGGACAAACGAATACATCCTTTATTTACGGAACGGGTGAGCAGCCTGAGAACACGCGCGTCGGGAGCGATTTCAAGAAGGTGGAAGAGGCATTCGGTGAAACGACGCCGATCGTCCTACTTGTCCCTAAAGGGGACGTGGCGAAAGAGGATGAGCTTGTGGAGGATATCGAGGCACTTGATTATGTGACAGGGGTCATCGCGTATGTGAACCAGGTCGGTGCTGAGATTCCGCCTCAATATCTGGATAAATCAATCACTGATGAATTTTATTCAGAAAACTACAGCCGGATTGTCATTAACACGAATCAGGGTACAGAGGGCGAGCTCCCTTTTTCAATCGTAGAGAAGGTGGAGAAAGCAGCTTCGGATTATTATGGAGATGAGGCCATGGCGCTCGGGGAAAGTGTGACGCTGTATGATATCAAAAATACGGTCACCAAGGATAATGTGGTCGTGAATGTGCTGACGGTGGTGACGATTGCTCTTGTCCTGTTGTTCAGCTTTAGATCGATTACGATTCCGATTGTGCTGCTCATCACGATCGAAGCGGCCGTCTGGATCAACTTGTCGATTCCCTACTTTACAAATACGCCGCTCGTGTTTGTCGGTTATTTGATCATTAGTACAGTGCAGCTGGCAGCGACCGTGGATTACGGTATTCTTTTCACGGAAGCCTATACCCACTATCGCAAGGAAATGCCTGCTAAAGAGGCAATGGTGAGGACGCTTGATGAAAAGACGTTCTCGATTTCGATTTCGGCAGCGATCCTTTCGAGTGTCGGGTTCATTTTGTGGATCACTTCGTCAAATCCGATTGTCGGATCAATCGGATTGTTGATGGGAAGAGGGGCATTGCTTGCCTTTATCATGGTCTTGTTTGTCCTGCCGGCGATGCTCCTGGTGTTTGATAAATTCATTAAGAAAACAACATATAAAGCAAATTATTATGAGGAGAAATGACGATGAGAAAAAAACAACTACTTTACACTGCACTCGCATTGATGCTGTTCTTGCCTTCATTTCTTAGTGTTCCTGCCCAGGCGGCAGAGGAAGGGAAGGTCGCTTCGAAGGATGAAGTGGTGTATGCGACGCTGAATGCAGGTGGAGGACTTGACCATGTTTATGTGGTGAACACGCTGGAGGTAGAGCGTGCCGGAAAGATCCTCGATTACGGGGAATTCAGCAGCGTCAAGAATCTGACTGATTTAACGGAGCTTGACAAGGAGGGGCAGAAGATTGAGGTTGATGCCCCTGAAGGGAAATTCACGTATCAAGGGAATATGAAGGAAGAGACGGAATTGCCCTGGAACGTGGAGATTTCATATGTGCTGGATGGGAAGAAAGTCGATCCTTCCGAGCTTGCGGGGAAAAGCGGGCATCTCGAAATTCAGGTGGATACAGCTGAGAATGAGAATGCGGAATCCGTCTTCTATGAAAACTACTTGCTGCAGGTTTCAATGAGCCTGCCGAATACGTATGAGAATATCGAAGCGGCTGACGGTATGGTCGCGAATGCCGGGAAGAATAAGCAGATCACGTTCACCGTTATGCCTGGAAAAGAGAAGAAGCTGAGCGTAGAAGCGGATGTGAAGGACTTCGAATTCAATGGAGTCGAAATCGCTGCTGTGCCGTCCACACTTCCGATCGATACAACGGGAACGAAAGGCATGACAGGAGACATGTCGGAACTATCGGATGCTATCGGGAAATTGAATGATGGTGTAGCCGATCTTGAGAATGGGGTGTCTGAATTGAATAGCGGAGCCGGTGCCTTGCGCGATGGTTCTGCTCAATATAAAAATGGTGTGGATGAACTGAGCGGTTCTTCTCTGGAACTTGTAAACGCATCAAGCCAGATCAGTGATGCACTCGGAACTATCGATCAGTCCCTTTCCGGTCAGTCTGCAAACGTGGATCTTTCAAGCCTTAATGAGCTGCCTGGTGGCCTGGATCAATTAGCCGGCGGCCTGAATGAAACGGCTAAAGGGTTGGAAACGCTGAATGCGAACTATTCAAAGGCATATTCTGCACTCGACGGGGCAATCAAAGCCATTCCGGCGAGTCAGGTGACGGAGGAAGATATCGCCGCACTGCGTGAAAGTTCAGACAAGCCTGAGGTGGTGGATCAACTGGCTGCATCCCACGCAGCCGCCCAGAGAGTGAAAGCGACGTATGCCAGTGTCGGCGAAGCTTTTGCTGCTGTTGAACCTTCTTTGAACCAGATGAGCGGGGCAGTGAAAGAGATCAGCGGTCAGCTGACATCGATCTCGAATAATCTTTCCACTTCATTGAAGGAAACGGATATGAGCGGACTGGCAGAACTGCAAAAAGGTTTGGGTGAATTGTCTTCGAAATATGGTCAGTTCCACTCCGGGTTGGTCAGCTATACGGATGGTGTTGCTCAGTTATCCACATCTTATGGGAAACTGCATTCGGGCATCGCTGAACTTTCCGGAGGTACCGGCGAATTGGAAACCGGTGTCGGCGAGCTTCATGATGGCACAACGGAGCTGCATCAGGAAACGAAAGACCTGCCTGAGAAGATGCAGAAAGAAATCAATAAGATGATGGATGACTATGATAAGTCCGATTTCAAGCCTGTATCGTTTGTTTCTTCAAAAAATGAGAATGTATCTTCCGTTCAATTTGTGATCAAGACAGAAAGCATCGAGAAGGAAGAGAAGAAAGTAAAGACAGCGGAACCTGAGAAAGAGAAGGGGTTCTGGGAGTTGTTTATGGATTTGTTCAGGTAAGAAGGATAGTGGAACTTACTTTGCAGGATACCTTTCCAAAATGGAGAGGTATCTTTTTTAGCGTCCAGATAACGATACGTATGCCTCTCGCAAAAAACAGACAGAAGCCCATTGACATTAAAACGGTTATGATATATTATTATCTCATATTCAAGATATTTAAAATCAAGATAGATTTTGGGAGGGGATAAGGAACAGGGATTATGCGGGCAGAAACGATCGGGCTGATACCATGTTAGGTTTATTGAATAGATTGTATCAACGAAACTCTCAGTCATAGTAAAAAAGCTTTTTTTTAATCAAATGTCTCGAAATCGAGATAAATACAGAAAGTTTATAGGAGGAATAATATATGGTAAGTCTTGGATTATTGATTATTCGTTTAGTTATAGGTGTGTTGTTCATTGGTCATGGGGCACAGAAGTTGTTTGGATGGTTTGGCGGACATGGTTTGAAAGGTACCGGAGGATGGTTTGAGTCGATCGGGATGAAGCCTGGTGTGAAGATGGCACTTCTGGCAGGTTTGGCAGAGTTGATTGGAGGAGTATTATTTGCGCTTGGGCTATTAACTCCGTTTGCAGCTATCTTGATTGCAGCGACGATGTTCATGGCAATCATCAAGGTCCACGGGCAGAATGGAATATGGGCAACATCAAACGGATATGAATATAACTTGACGCTCCTCGCAGTGGCCATCGGTATCGCGTTGGTTGGCCCCGGTCAGTATGCATTGGATGCAATTTTATTTTAAGAATATAGTTGAATTAGAAAAAACATATTGGTGGTTGATCTTAGATTCGTTGGTAGACGAATCTGGGGTCAGTCACCATTTTTATCATTGAACTTATACATATTCCCGTTATAATGAAGTTACAACATGTAAACGGATACATAATGAGTTCAATTTTGAAAAAATAGGAGGATATCATGGGGAGAATTGTGCATTTTGAGATTCATGTGGATGAGATGGAGCGGGCTAAGACGTTTTATGGTGAGGTATTCGGCTGGTCATTTCAGGATTGGAGCGATTTTGCGGGGATGCCTTACTTTGGTGCAGTGACTGGCGGAGAGGACGAGCCCGGAATCGACGGGGCATTGATGCAGCGACAGAGTGCTCCTCCTGAACCTGGTCAGGCAATGAACGGATATGCCTGCACAATGGGTGTGGAAGATTACGATGCGATCGAAGCGAAAATCCTGGAGAATGGCGGCAAAGTGGCCATGCCTAAATATGCGCTGCCAGGGATGGCGTGGCAGGGGTATTATGTTGATACGGAAGGCAATGTGTTCGGCATTCATCAGCCGGATGCGAATGCGAAATAAACTGCGGAACTGTTTCCTGTAAGCTGATAATTGGTGCTTGACTCACGATTTTGTATCGGGGCAGGCACCCTTTTTTTGATGAAGCATTTAATTAAAGTAAGGGAAGGGCACAATTATCCTGATAAGAGGTACAATAAATTTATAAAGGTCACAATTCAATTGAAGCAGGGAGCAATTGTCGGAAAATAGGGCACAAAACGTTGTGGATAGTGGAGAATGATTGGTGTTCGGCTTGTTTATGCTTCATTTCATAAATGTTATGAAACCGAATGAAAAGGTTGGGGGTTCCCGGCCGCCTATTCGAATACGAATATAAGAAAAAATGTCCTGTGACTGAGTCACAGGACATTTATTTATCGTAAAGTACCGCGTTCTTCTTTCTTCGCTGGTGCGAACCAGCCGAGCAGCGCGATGGCAACCAGGACGCCATAGAAGATAAGGGTCCAGACGGTGCTGTGAGGGAAATCGTGGTCCAATACGTGAATGTCTTTATGGGCCAGTGTGATGACTGCAAGCTTCACCCCTACCCATGCAACGATGGCATAAGCGGTTGTTTCGAGTGCCGGGCGTGTTTCAAGCAGCTTTACAAACCATGTTGCAGCATACTTGATCAGGACCAGTCCTGCGATTCCTCCGAGGACGACGATCAGGAATTTCCCACCGTCCATGCCGCCGAAATCCGGAAGCGGTGAATCTGGAAGTCCAAGGGCGAGGGCCACAGCAGCAAGAATTGAATCGATTGCAAATGCGAGATCTGCCAGAGCGATCTTGCTGACAGTCGGCCAGAAGCCTTTTCCTTTCGCTTCTTCTTCCGTGTCTTCGCGGATATTTTCACTTTGTTTACCAAAACGTGCTTTGATGACATGTTTTAAACCTAAATAAAGCAGGTAAGCTGCTCCGATGGCCTGTATCTGCCAGACATTCGCAATAAAGGAAATTGCGAATAGTGCTCCAAAGCGGAAAGCAAATGCGAGAAAGATACCATAGCTGATGGCTCTCTTTTTCTGATCATCAGGCAAATGTTTTGCGATGACGGCAAGGACAAGCGCGTTGTCAGCAGATAACAAGCCTTCCAGGCCGATTAAGATCAAGAGTGTCCAACCGTATTCCAACCAAATTGATTCCAAAATGATTTCTCCTTTCATATGTAACCGGGTAAGCGGGTTTTTACAAAAAGCCGCTTACAGGGATAGAGGTGACAAGTGGCGATCGTCCCTTTTGTTCAGGAAATGATCGTCCAATGGAAATATCTCATCCCGATCTTGAACATCCCTTTTTGAAAGTTCGTCTCCAGTGTTTATCTTACCACTTAGTGTGCTCCAGATTCATCTGTGAATGTCATTTTCATCAAAATTTTTTGACAAAAATGTGAGAACGCGAAATAGAGCCTTTCTGAACGAGAGGCTCTGTGGATAAAAATGCAGGATGATGCCTATTTATTGCTGTTGAATTTATATTGGAACTCAGGAGCGGTCTTGGCGAAGTATCCGCTTCGCACCTGGCCAGCCCAGTTGTGAAGGGCCTCTCTCCATTGTACGCTTTTAAAAAATAAGTCAACAGAGTTAGCAGCGTCCGACCTCCAGATAATAGGGGTGAAAGGAGCAAGCTGACCAGTCCAGATGCCGTTGACCTTATGCAGCATACTATTTTCGATGACCATCAGGAGAGGGAGACCGCGTTGATAGGCCATGGATGGTTCGATCTGCAGGAATGGTGAATAGGATTCACCTTTGTCGGTTGGCCTGGCTGGTTCCAGCAGGGCGGCTGCCATTCCATAGCTGGAATTGATCATTGTGCGGATATTTTCAAGTGTTGTATCGGGATACAGGTCGGTGGCCGGCAATGTTCTGGGAAACAGAAGGACTTTTTTGATTTCCTTGAACATACGGATGATGAATCGCTGCTGCTTCGTAAACGGGGGCACCGGCGGGATCGGACCAAGTGAATAGATGCCCTGATGGCTGAAAAAGACGGGAACCCTGAAGAGTGCCGTCGCTGCATCATTGAGATCTTGAAGGTCCTTGTGCTGCTGCTCGACTTCCTCAGTCGATAATCCGTCCGAGTCCGCTCGCTGGTCAGTCGCATTCGTTTCTTCCATACTGCTCATGATTTTTTCACCTCCATGGTAAAGGATATTCAGGGGTATGCAGGGGTGATTGGACAAGCAGGGAGTTGAGGGGCTGCTGCAAGGGCTTACGATTAAATATTGCATGGAGACTGGTCAATTATTGAATCCAAATTTATTCTGGTAAATCAGGTGGCTGTCCCTATCAAATCTAGGAGAAAAACATAAATATAGTAGAAATTTGGTGCTTTCGCGTTTGCCCCACAAGACATCACCGATGCTTGCGGACGGCAAATTGTTACCGTAAGAGGAGGATTGTTCCTGGGTTTTATTGGCTGCTGAAAAGAGTTTTAGGGTTTATTCTTATTTTATAAAATGGGGGACGGTTCTCTGGGGCTGGTCCTTTTTGTATTTTGAAGGATCATTCGATTTATTAAAATTTGACTATGTTAATAGTAGTGGTTGATTTTGGAATTGTTCTGGTGATTGGAGTGGAAGACGAAGACTCCCTCGGAAAAAGTTATTATGACGGGTATTCAAACCACTTAATCTGTTTTTGAAAATTTTTTATCATGATACCTAGTCTGAATTAATTCCTATATTTTTAATTTGTTCAAAATAT
>NZ_JABMCR010000239.1 GCF_013179555.1 Bacillus haikouensis | reverse complement strand
CTGCATAAAAGGGGGCAGTTCCTCAATTGCACTAAATTAAATCATTCGAAACTTAACTAAAGTGGTTACCGTCTAATTCGTATAGAGTTGAGTATTGGCAGTAGAAGTTTAAGAAAGATTTCTGCTTATGCGGGGATACACGGGGTAAAGGAGGATTATCTTGGATAACTCATTGGTAAACATTAGCGCGGGATTCTTCTTACCAATTTTCATCATTTTAGCTTTTGTTTATTGGACAATAAAAGTTCCGTATCAAAAAAGGTTTCTACCGGCAATCATGCTAGTATTTTTAGCTGGTTTCGTTTTTTTCGTTCCTTTAATTCTAGCTTCTCTTGATGTGATTGGTGGAGGTTTCGGAATAGCAATCCTGAGTATTTATTTTTCAGTTTTTCTTGGAACAGGAGTAGTAGTGAATATTTGTGTGGCTGCATTAATAAAGAAAGAGAAAGAAAGTAGTAATCCAGAATTAGGTGGAAATAGCTGAAGATTGCAAATTTCCGGTAAATGATTATGAAAAATAACACTGTCACCTATGGCTTCACTATCTCCTTCACCTGTTGATAAACATAAGGAATTCGATTTGTTTTAAGGCAACAGTGACAGAAACGCAGTAAATCTTAAAATGTAAATGAATATAACCATACTTATTATGCCAGCAGCTGAAACAGATGATAAACAAAATTCACTGCATACCCAAATAGAAATATCCCGGCCAATAGAGTGATCCCCCTCATAAATCGTTCACTCATTATTTTCTTGGAAAAGTGAGAGGTAAAACATAAATTCAGATTCCATAGGAAGAGACCAAAAATAATGCCAAAGCTGCATACCAAAGATATAATCGTTGAGTTAACTTCCATCAGTACCTTAAGGGAAGTGCCAAACACACCAAACCAAAAAAATAAACTTAATGGGTTTGCAATGGCGATTAAAAATCCAGTAAGGTAAGCATTATTTCCTTGTTTAGTTATCTCCTCCTGCCTGTACAGATTAGTGGCTTTTGAGAAAGCTAATTTGATGCTGGATATGCCTAAATAGCCAAGCATAAAGATCCCCACTACGTACATCACGATTTGAACGTATGTCAGTTCTATCACTTGATGCAGTCCAAAGAATATTCCAATGAGAATAATAATATCCCCAGACAATCCGCCTAAGCCTACATACCAGGCTTGTAAGAATCCGCTGGTGATCCCTCTCTTAATTACTTCTAAATTCATCGGGCCGATAGGAGCTGCAAGGCTGAGCCCAAGCACAACATAATGAGTAAAAGTTAATAAAATCTCCAAGTAAGATCCCCCTGAAATTCATCCTACTTCATCATATGCCTGTCCACTCCATACACATTCCACTTAATGAACAGGGAAGAATTACACGAAGCTTTGGATTAGGAAATTTTAAATCCTTTTATTCTGATGTTGATTCGGTCTCCTCTCTTTGTTAGTTAACCCTCCCCTTGGAACGCTAGAACTATCTATTTGTTTTCTTTTCTTTTCTTGATGTAACAATAAGCTGTTTCAGCAAAAAAGAGAAAAAGAAGGAAAAAGAGTACGAATAATTCAGCTATTTCCATTACTCGAAAAGGACTGACAGCATTATACCATGCCTGCGAAACATCAAACCCTTGGAGAATATCGAGACTTAGGGAAAAAGCCGTTAAACATCCCAACATTAAAAGGGCAATGCCCATGATTTTCATGCTTATCACTCTCCTCCTACTAGGTTTTCTCTTTAGTCTTGTATCATACAGTCATCTCTTTTGTTAATAATTACATAATAACCCCTGATATGGTTAAAGTAATAAAAAATAAAAGAAGGGTGCCTGAATATATGCCTTCGTTCTTTAAAGGTCGAAAACCAAAAAAGAACCAGAAATCGGATGCTGAAAAACAAGCTGCAGTTCAATCAGAAGAACATATACAAGATTCATTGTCAGTCAACCTTGATATCATTCGACAGAAAACGGGAAACAGTTCAGACGTCGTCGTTCGTCATTTGAAAATGGGGAGAGACTCCGATATTAAAACAGCCATTGTCTATATCGAAGGAATCGTAGACAATCAATCGATTCAAGAGTTCTTACTGCAGTCCATGATGAAAGATGATGAACCAGAAAAATGGATTCAGCATGATGCGATAGATCTGATTTCTGAAGACATGATGACAGTCGGCAACGTGTCATTCCTCAATACCTGGGATGATTTGTTTTCATCCTTAATGGCAGGTGATACCCTTGTCCTGGTGGATGGAAAAACGAAGGCTCTGAGTGCATGCACGAAAGGTGGAGAAAAACGTCCCATTTCAGAATCCACCACTCAAATGGTGGTCCGCGGTCCCAAAGGGGCGTTTACAGAGTCAATTGCGACTAATACATCCATGTTACGCCGCATCATTAAGACCCCTGATTTATGGATGGAGTCCTTTAAGGTTGGGCGCGTAACCAAAACAGATGTGACGCTTATGTACATTCACGGCATTGCCAATGATCAAGTTATTGAAGAAGTTCGTCAGCGGTTAAACAAGATCGACATAGATAGTATTTTGGAATCAGGCTATATTGAACAATTAATTGAAGATCAAACAATGACTCCTTTTCCAACGGTTTTCAACACCGAAAGACCTGATGTCGTGGCAGGGAATCTGTTTGAGGGAAGAATCGCTATTTTCGTCGATGGAACACCTTTTGTACTGATTGCACCTGCTTTGTTTATTCAATTTTTCCAATCGGCTGAGGATTATTATGTACGTTATGATATTGCGACATCGATCCGCCTTTTGCGTATTTTGATGTTCTTCATTTCGCTTATTGCACCTGCTACCTTTGTGGCAGTCACAACCTTTCACCAGGAAATGGTGCCCACAACACTCATCGTGGCCATAGCAGCGCAGAGGGAAGCCGTTCCTTTTCCAGCATTCGTGGAAGCCCTTCTTATGGAAATAACATTTGAAATCTTACGGGAAGCAGGGATTCGTCTGCCGAAAGCGATTGGCTCGGCAGTATCCATCGTCGGTGCACTTGTTATTGGACAAGCAGCCGTTCAAGCGAGCATTGTGTCGCCTGCTATGGTCATTATCGTCTCGATCACAGCGATTGCCAGTTTTGCCACTCCTTCTTTTGATATGGCCATTTCTATACGTTTAATCCGGTTTTTATTTATGGTTGGTGCGGCAATATTGGGATTCTACGGAATTATTTTGATCCTTTTGATGATGGTCGTCCATCTTTGCAGCCTGCGTTCATTTGGTGTGCCCTATATGGCCCCATTTGCTCCCTTCATACCTGTAAATAATGGAGATACATTTATAAGGCTGCCATGGTGGACACTAAGGAAAAGACCACGCTTAATTAGTGCAAATACCGTTCGGGAAGGGAAGAATCAGGGTCCTCAACCTCCTGCTTCTCGCGGTATGGTCAATCGGGATTTTAAAGAAGGTGACAACAATGAAGCATAAGCTGATTTTCCTTATAGTATTGATCACATTGCCCGTCCTGCTTTCCGGTTGTTGGAGCAAAAAAGAGTTAACTGATCTTGCTATCGTGGCAGCTTTGGGAGTAGATAAAACGGATGATGGAAAATATGTCCTAACTCTTCAAATTATTAATCCCGGGAACGTGGCTGGAGGCATTCGTGGAGGCGGCGGTGGTACTGAAAGCCCGCCTATTACGGTTTATTCGGCTACTGGTAATAATCTGGTTGAAGCAAGCAGGCGGGCCACCAGTAAAATTTCCCGAAGATTATATTATGCTCATACCAACCTGGTGGTCGTTGGTGAGAACCTGGCAAGTGAAGAAGGTTTGTCTACTTTTATCGATGCAATCGATCGGGATCATGAATTTAGAATCACTACAACCATGGTGATTACGCACCAATCAACCGCAGAAGAACTCGTGAAAACATTAACACCCATTGATAAGATCCCAGCGAATAAGGTGCTGAAAACATTAGAATTTTCTCAAAGAAAATGGGGAGAGAGCATTAAGACGTCGGTCCAAGAAGTGATGAAAGGCCTGCAATCCCCTAATGAGGTAACCGTGGTATCAGGATTTCGTCTTGTAGGAAATCCCAAGCATGCCAGTCAGTTAGAAAACATTCAGGAAAGCGAGCCCGAATCTACCCTTCAGGTCAGTGGAATTGCCGTGTTAAAAGAAGGAAAGTTAGTCGATTGGGTGTATGGCAGAGCAGCTAGAGGAACGGTGTGGATCCTGGATAAAATCCAAGGAACAACCATCAACATAGATTGGAAAGGAAAAAAAGAAGCGATCGCCTATCAAACTATCCGTCAAAAAACAAAAGTGTCGGCGCAAGTGAAGAATGGTCAACCCTCTATCTCTATTCATACACGTGTTGAAGGAAGCATAGGGGAAATGAATGTACCTGTAGATATTACAGATGTAAAGGTTATTTCAAAGATAGAAAAAGAGGTGCAAAAAGAAATTAAAAAAGAAATTAAAAAAGCGATTGAACAGGCTCAAACGAATGAAGCAGATATCTTTGGATTTGGAGAAGCCATCCGACGTTCCCGACCAGGTGACTGGAAAAGACTAAAACCGATGTGGAACGATGTGTACTTTCCAGAATTAAAGGTGGATATTAATGTGGAAGCCTACATCCGTCGTGCAGGCTTACGAAATAAATCGTTTCTTTCAAGTTTAGAAGAAAATCAATAGTAAGGAAAAGGAGGTACCAGTAGAGTGGAAAAAGCAAAAATCAGTGCCAGTCAGCTCTTTATCTTAATGGTTCTGTTTGAACTGGGAAGTGCTTTACTAGTACCTCTTGCGATAGACGTAAAGCAGGACGCCTGGTTAGCCATTCTGCTTGGAATGGCTTTCAGTTTCATTCTTTTATTAGTCTATCATAAACTTTATTGGTATTATCCCGATCTGTTGCCTACAGAGTACATGCAAAAGATTCTGGGTAAAGTGGCAGGAACCGCACTTGCTTTTCTCTATCTTTTTTACTTTATGTATGATGCCTCCCGGATTCTTCGTGATTTTGGTGAAATGCTGTTAACCTTTGCCTATCCTGAAACTCCTTTATTCATCGCGAATGCACTGTTAATGCTGGTCATCATTTATATGGTCCGAAAAGGAATTGAGGTCATCGCCCGTTCAGGAGAGCTGCTTTTTTTGCTTATGTTTACCCTTTCGGTCATTGGGTTTATATTGATTGTATGTTCTGGTCTAATCGATATCACCAACTTACAACCAGTACTCGAGGAAGGGATTGTACCCGTCCTGAAAGTGGTTTTTACTCAAACCTTATATTTCCCATTTGCAGAAGCGATTGTATTTACGATGATTCTGCCGTACTTGAATAATCCCAAGAAGGTAAAGCTGGCCATGCTGTGCGCAACGGGATTAAGTGGCATCAATTTGGTCCTTACGATGCTCATTAATATTAGTGTGCTTGGTGTGGGTCTGACTGCACGTTCCCAATTTCCACTTCTCAGTACGGTTCAGACCATCCAAGTAGCAGATTTTTTAGAACGCCTGGATGTGTTTTTTATGCTTGCCTTAGTGATTGGTATTTTCTTTAAGATAAGCGTGTTGTTTTATGCAGCAGTCATAGGATCAGCCAGCTTATTTAAAATAAAATCGCCTTCACGGCTGTCTTATCCTTTGGGTCTCGTCGTTTTATTTATGTCTATGACGATTGCGAGCAATTTTCAAGAACATATCCATGAAGGATTGAAGATCGCCATGTTTGTCTTACATCTGCCTCTCTTCGTGATTATTCCTATCCTTCTTCTTCTTATAGCGTTCTTGAAAAATAGAAAAAAGAAAAGAGAGAATGTTGAGGGGTAAGGAGAGCGAAGGGAAGGTGAAATGATTGATTTGCACGGCTCCAAGGGCGGCGGTCATGAAGTCATCTGAAGCCTGCATGGCTTCAATGCTTCTGTGATAGAAATTGTCCATACTATATACAGAATCTTTTACTGGGGGGATGCACATGGCCGGCTCTCATGTTTCCGCACAAAAGAGCCAACCCCGTGCTTTTTTCGATTATTGATAGTTGATGATGGCAGGGCTCGGGTCCATTTTCAACACGTCTTCGGGCTTTAAGACAGGCTCATCTTTATCATAAAAGATCTTGAATCCGCCATATTGATTCGGTTCATCACGTATGTACTTCCCGTACAGTGTCTTTTTGTCGGCAGC
>NZ_JABMCR010000238.1 GCF_013179555.1 Bacillus haikouensis | reverse complement strand
CAATTAACAGTTGAGTCGAATTATAAGGCTAATACAACTTATAGTCAATACAGATATCCAATCTGAAAAAATTCCATAAACCTATATTCATAAGTGTTTTACAGGTATAAACTTTTTTATCCGGGTCTCGTCCATGATTAGAAAACTATTTTTTTAAAAAGTGGTTGAAAGCGGATTCACGTTTGATTATAATATAGTCATCGAAACGTTTCAATAAACTTGAGTGATTTCCTTGTATCACTTTTACGCATACTGACAACGGGGATTCCTCTGGCATGCTTTACCATTTTGAAGAAAATACAATAATAATTGAATGGAGATGGGAGAATGAGAAAGAAAACGTGGACACTGTTACTAGTCGCTATGCTGGCTTTATCTGCTGCACTGGCAGGCTGTGGAGGCGGCGGTGAGTCAAAGGACGGCAAAAAAGAAATTACCGTCTGGGCAATGGGTGAAGAAGGCAAGAAACTGAAAGAAATGGCGTCTAAGTTTGAAGAAGAAAACAAGGATATCTCAGTAAAAGTACAAGCGATTCCTTGGGGCAACGCCCACGATAAGCTTCTGACAGCCGTTGCTTCAGGCAACGGCCCGGACGTTCTTCAATTAGGTACGACATGGGTGCCTGAATTCGCTGACGCTGGTGCTCTATTGGACTTAACACCTCATTTAGAAGATTATCCTGAATTCAAGCCTGAGAATTTCTTCGAAGGTTCCGTTACTTCTATGAAATATGACGATCAAATCGTCGGAGTTCCATGGTACATCGATACACGTGTTTTATACTATCGTACAGATCTATTGAAAGAAGTCGGTTATGACAAAGCTCCTGCTACATGGGATGAAATGAAAGATGCAGCTGAAAAGCTGAATGCAAGAGGAGATGACATGTACGGACTTGATATTGACCGAAATGACCAGATCACTCCTTTCATCTTTGCTTGGCAAAATGGATATGAGTTCGAAGGCAAGGACAACATGAATTTCGACAGTCCTGAATTTAAAGAAGCAACTGAATACTATGCAAGCTACTTCAAAGAAGGATTAAGCCCCACTGCAGAAGGAATCGATATCGTACAAGCGTTCAAGAGCGGATCGAAACCGATGTTCTTCAGCGGTCCTTGGATGATCAATATCATTAACGACCAGGCGCCTGACCTGAAAGACAAATGGGCTGTAGCGGAAATGCCGAAGAAAGAAACAAACACTTCAAGCATGGGCGGATCGAACCTTTCGATCTTTCACAACTCTGAAAATGTTGATGAATCACTCAAATTCGTCTCTTATATGAACGAGGTAGAAACGCAAATGGAATGGCTTGAAATTTCCAACACTCTTCCTTCACGCACAGAAGCATGGGAAGAGCCTAAGCTGAAAGAAGATCCATTACTATCCGTTTTCGGTAAGCAACTCGAAAACACAAAAGCATCACCACAGATCAAAGAATTTGAAAAAATCGCCCAGGAATTCCTTTCTTCCATTGAAAGAATCACCGTCGGCGATGCAGATATCGATAAAGAACTCGAACAATTCAACAAAAAAGCAAACGAAATCGTAGAATAAAAACAAAAAGCGGAGGCGGCTCGACCAGCCCCGACAAGCGTTGGAAGTCCGGCCGGTGAAGTCGTTCTTTGACTTCACTGGACGGACTGAAACGTCTCGAGGGGCTAGCCGCCCCCGGAGCTGGACAATTCTTTAAAATACTAAAAAGCATTCGCTACAATAAGGAAGAAAGCTGGAGTTACAGGCACATCCCCATAAGGGATTGCCTTAACTCCATTTTTAAAATAACCCTTGCGCGGTGTTTTAGTTAGGTGGGATATCATGAGCAATGGATTAAAAAGCTTGAGAACAAATAAACATCCATACGTGTTTATTGCCCCTGCAGTGATCATTTTAGCAGTTTTTAGTATTGTTCCGATCATTGTGGCCTTTCTTATCAGTTTCACTGATTTGGATTTGGCAGGACTAGCCAATTGGTCAAATGTGAACTTTATCGGTCTGGAGAACTACTCTGCATTGATTTCGGATGAACTGTTTCATAAATCTATATACAATACGTTCTTCTATGTCATCATCGGAGTTCCCCTCGTCATTGTTTTTTCTTTAGGGATCGCACTGCTCCTCAATTACGGGACAAGCAAGCTGTTCACTGTGTTCAGAGGCGTATACTATATGCCTTCTATCACAAACATCATCGCAGTTGCAGTCATCTGGGGATTCCTCTATAACACGGAGTATGGACTATTTAACTATTTACTATCATTACTGGATGCAGAGAAGATTCCTTGGTTAGGAGAGCCAACGATTGCCAAACTATCGTTGATTGTTTTAGCTGTATGGAAGGGGATCGGGATCAACATGATCATCTTTCTCGCTGCACTGCAGGGCATTCCTAAATCCTATTATGAAGCAGCAGAAATGGACGGTGCCAACCGCTGGCAGGTTCTTTGGAATGTGACGATCCCATTGTTGCGCTACGCTACCTTCTTCGTTACCGTTACAACTCTGATCGGCTGGCTTCAATTCTTCGAGGAGCCATTCGTCATGACAAACGGCGGGCCGTTGGATGGAACGATTTCAATGGCGCTGTTTATTTATCAAAGAGGCTTCCAGTTCAGTGAATTTGGTTACGCAGCAGCAGGTTCATTCATCTTGTTCGTGTTCATCATCGTCATTACGTTGGTTCAATTTAAGATTAGAAAATCTGATACAGAATACTAAGTTTTAAAATTTACCAGTATCGGGGTTGAAATTATGAAAACATTTAAAATGGAACGGCTATTTGTAATCACCTTGCTGATTTTGGGGGGGATCATCGTGTCTGTTCCTTTCATCTGGATGATCTCAAGTTCATTCAAACCTGAAAGCGAAGTCCTGCAAATACCGCCGACATTGATTCCGGAAAATCCGACGCTCGAAAACTACGTCAATCTGTTTGAAAGCATGAACTTCGGCATCTATTTACGGAACACTTTGATCATTGTTCTTTTCTCTTTTGTCGGTTTATTCTTCAACGCCATGGCCGGCTACGGATTTGCAAAGTATCAATTCAAAGGCAAGGAAAAAATCTTTTACATTGTGCTGGCTACGATGATGATCCCGGCACAGGTGACAATGATTCCCGTTTACTTGATTTTAAATGAAATGGGTCTTACGAATACAATGACAGGTATCGTACTTCCTGGACTTGCTGCTGCCTTCAGTATCTTCCTGTTCAGACAGTTCATGACGACGATTCCGACAGATTTAATCGAAGCAGCCCGTCTCGATGGCGCCGGGGAATTTTATATCTTCTTCCGATTGATCGTGCCGATTGCGAAACCGATCTTTGCGGTGCAGGGTATCCTTACTTTTATCGGTGCGTGGAACAGCTTCTTATGGCCGCTGATCATCGCGAATGATGAGAGTCTATATACATTGTCTGTAGGACTTTCCCTTCTGCAAGGTCAATATGCCAATAACTTTGGGTTACAAATGGCAGGCGCTGCATTTATGGTTGTGCCGATCATCATTATCTTCTCTTTCTTCCAGAAGTATATTGTGGAAGGATTTACAATGTCGGGGATTAAGTAAGATTGTTTAGGTAAAGGCGGGAGAGTTTTTTACAAGGTACACTGATTTGTTTTGTACCTGGTACAATGACTTTGTTTTGTACCTGGTACAATGACTTTGTTTTGTACCTGGTACACTAGCCTTGTTTTGCACCTGGTACACTCTGTTTCTTGAATGGTGGCGGGATTCATTTCGTTGAGATGGGCCGGGCACCATTTGGTTTATTTTGAACCAGGTTCAGGTTGAATTTTTGGTGCCAGGCACGAATCGGCGGTTTTGTTCCTGGTACAATTATAAGTTTTTGTGACAGAAACATCTCCACAAATCTGGTCCGGCACCAAAGCATTCTCCCCTCACCCGGCAATAAACGACAAAGCCAAAGCACATTAGGAGGATTTATGAATAAAAAATGGTGGCACCAATCAACAGTCTATCAAATATATCCACGCAGTTTTAACGATCATGATGGAGACGGGATAGGGGATATTCCCGGTATCATTGAGAAACTTGATTATCTCGCTTTTTTAGGGATCGATATCATCTGGCTCAGTCCTGTGTATCAATCACCGAATGACGATAATGGCTATGATATCAGCGATTACTATGAAATCATGAGTGATTTCGGTACGATGGAGGATATGGACAGGCTGATTGAAGAAGCCAGCAAAAGAGACATCCATATTATGATGGATCTAGTTATCAATCATACGTCCGATGAGCATCCATGGTTCATCGAATCACGTAAATCGAAGGAAAACCCATACCGTGATTATTATGTATGGAGAGAAAGCAGCGATAATGGTCCCCCGAGTGATATCACTTCCGTTTTCAGCGGGCCGGCATGGGAATATGATGACGCAACCGGTGAGTACTACTTTCATCTTTTCAGTAAAAAGCAGCCGGACCTCAACCTTCATAACAATGATGTCAGAAAACATCTTTATACGATGATGAAGTTCTGGCTCGATAAAGGAGTCAGCGGCTTCCGTATGGATGTGATCGATTTAATCGGGAAAGAGATCGATGACAAGACACTGACCGACGGGCCTATGCTTCACGACTACCTGCATGAAATGAATAGAGAGGTTCTGTCCAGCCAACCGACCATAACCGTCGGGGAAACTCCTTCTGCCACTCCTGAAACGGCAAAGCTGTATACCGGGGAAGGTCGGAATGAGCTCGATATGGTCTTTACATTTCAGCATATGTCGCTTGACGAAATTGAAGGAAAAGGAAAATGGGCGTTGAAACCCTTGGATTTACTGGATTTAAAAAAGACACTGAGCAAATGGCAGACTGAGCTTCATCAAAAAGGGTGGAACAGTTTGTATTGGAACAACCACGATCAGCCGAGAATCGTATCCAGATGGGGAAATGACTGCGAGTACCGTGTTGAATCGGCGAAGATGCTTGCTACCCTCCTTCATATGATGCAGGGAACTCCATACGTCTACCAAGGAGAAGAAATCGGAATGACCAACATCGTTCTCGATGATATCCGCGACTACAGGGATATCGAAACGATCAATTACTATAACGAAAAAATATCGGAAGGCGTTCCCCATGAAGTCATTATGAAATCGATTCTTGTAAAAGGACGGGATAACGCCAGGACACCTTTCCAATGGGACTCCAGTCTTCACGGCGGCTTCACAACCGGGACACCGTGGCTTGAAGTGAATGAAAACTACAAGAAAATTAACGCAGAAGACGCTCTAAGGGACAAAGATTCCATTTTTCACCATTATAAAAAACTGATTCAGCTAAGAAAAGAACACGACATCATCGTAGATGGTAAATATGAGCTGATTTTGGAAGATCATTCTGAAATATTCGCTTATACGAGAACATCAGGAAGCGAAAAACTTCTCATCATTGCGAATTTTTATGGCGGAAGTCCTGAATTAGCGCTTCCATCCGAGTATCTAAATGCCGATACCGAATTAATGATCAGCAATTATTCCGATTCAGCTGTTCACCCATCAAAACTTAACATACTGAGACCTTATGAAACAGTGGTCTATTCTATCAGATATGGAAATCACCAAAACTAATAAAACGCTTTCAATCCATACCAATAATTGTATAATGTATTAGAACACAACAATGATAAGGGTTTGTCTTATTTTAAGAGGATGTGAACACATGGCAACCATTAAAGACGTAGCCAAGCTCTCAGGTGTCGCAGTTTCCACTGCTTCGTATGCGCTGAACAACAGCCCGAAGGTCAGCGAGGAAACACGGCAAAAAGTTTTGGCTGCAGCAAAACAATTAAATTACCAAAAAAACGGGCTCGCTTCCGACCTTAAACGGACGAGCACGAATACAATCGCATTGATCCTCAGTGACCTGTCAGGTCCCTATTACTCTGAATTAATAAAAGGAGTCCAGGATGTCGCATCAACAAACGGATATGACCTGATCGCCTGCAGTTCGATCGGCGGTGCTCAATCCACCGCAGTAAAATTCCTCAGGGAAAAACGTGTGGACGGCGTCATCATACTTGCTCATAACATCGATGACGAAACCATCCTTGATTCTGCCCGCGAAGGGTTTCCGATTGTCGTCCTTGACCGGAGTGTGCGAAATAATCATGTCGTTCAAATTGAAGTCGATAACG
>NZ_JABMCR010000237.1 GCF_013179555.1 Bacillus haikouensis | reverse complement strand
ATGCATTTTCACCTTATCATCCGACAAAACATGTTTGTTAAAATATTCAGGGTATTTAACGTATGAGATTTCATTAGTTCTCATTGTATATAACTCATCTTTAGTTAATTGAAGCTCTACATCCAAGATGACACCAAAGAGACCATAACCTCCTATTACTAAAGGAAAATATTCACTATTTTCATCCCTGGATACCTTTATTACCTTCCCATCAGGTTTCAACAAGCGGAACCAATTGACTGTCTCAATTAATGATCCATTCCGAATATCCCTGCCATGAACATTTACAGATAGAGAACCTCCGATGGTGAATATATTTTGAGATTGCATCACTTTCACTGATAATCCATGTGGATTGATAGCCTTTTGGATATCATCCCAAGTCGCCCCGCTTTGTACGTGAATAGTTTTTTTATCAGGATCAACATCAAGAACCTGATTATATTCCGTCATATCCAATACAATGCCATCGGGATAATAAGTATGCCCTCCCTGGCTGTGACGTTTTCCTGCAATCGATATCTTTAAATCTTTTTCGTTCGCATCCTTAATTGTTTCAATCATACTATCTTCTTCCTTGTCCTTTATCAGTTTTTTGATTTTAATCGGCATCAATCGGCCGACATCCGTGATGACATTTTCATCTCGCTTGTCTGTAAGCACTAAAGTAAACACTGCTGAATATACGAGTAGTAAAAGAAGAATAATGAAGAAACTTTTATTCTTTATAACTTTAATAAACATTTCCAACTCCTCCAACCAATCCCTTTTTGTGTAATTTTACACTAAAAATGAAATAATTCAACATTTATTTAGTTGGTTAATTTGGATATTTTAAATATCGTTTAGTTTACATAACACTTTTATAGTAATTTAATTAACCTGAAAAAACGAAGTCTGGAATAGAACCAGACTTCGTTTTAGTTTCCTACATTATTCGTTTGAACATTTTTTCCATTTCATAGGTGGAATAGTGAATAATAATGGGACGTCCATGCGGACAGGTGAAAGGATCGCTCGTCCTTCTCAATTCATCAAGCAGGGCAAGGACCTCATCATTACGCAAATGATGGTTCGCCTTAATCGATCCTTTACAGCTCATCATAATCGCTGCTTCCTCTCGCAATTTCCTTATATCCACCTTATTCATACTGAGTACTTGTTGAATCATTTCTTCAATTGTTTCTTTTTCTTTTCCTTTTGGGAACCACTGTGGATGAGAACGAACAATAAAACTGTTATAGCCAAAACCTTCAAGGAAGACGCCGACCTCTTCGAGAGCTTCCTGGTTTTCAATGATTTTAATATACTCATCTGTTGAATATTCCAATGTTAACGGCACTAACAGCTCTTGAAGCTCCTTAGCTACATGCCCCACTTTTTCTTTAAAGAATTCATACTTGATGCGTTCCTGTGCAGCATGCTGATCAATGATATACAAACCCTGATCATTTTGCGCAAAAATGTATGTTCCATGCATTTGCCCCAAAGGATATAACGGCGGAACCCTTGGGGTTTCTGAAAGTTCCCCGTGATCTTCTTCAAATCGGGACTTGTGAATCACTTCATTCTCGCTCACATTACCTTCGTATGTTTTCTTTATCTCTTTTGATGTGGAGTTATCAGGTTTTTTTACTTTCTCATCCGGATCATAAAGATTTTGTTCTAATTGTTTTGTAACACCTTTCTCACTTACAGACCATCCAGAAGTATGTTGATCTGTTTTTTCGTGTATCGTGTTATGATCCAATTTCATAAAGGTCTGTTCCGTCTTTGCTCTCGAGGCTTTTGGAAGGGTTAGTCCTGAAGGAATCAGTTCTTTTTGTTTAAAGACATTTTTTATTCCTTCAGTCACAAGCGAATTTAATTCACTTTCTTTACTTATACGGACTTCCATTTTGGAAGGATGCACGTTCACATCCACAAGTACGGGATCCATTTCAATATTCAATAGTACAATTGGATGCCTGCCGATCGGCAGCAGTGTATGATACCCCTCGCCTATAGCTTTTGCCAGTGCATAATTCTTAATGAACCGCCCATTGATCATCGTGGATATATAATTTCTGGATGCACGCGTTATCTCCGGGAGGGAAACAAACCCGTTTATCCGGAAATCAAGGGTACTCTCCTCAATGGGAACCATTTTCTTGGCGATTCCTACTCCGTATATTGCCGCCAACACTTGGAGGACATCACCGTTGCCATTCGTATGAAGAAGTGACTTTCCATTATGCAGAAGTTTAATAGAAACTTCCGGGTGGGCAAGGGCAATACGATTTACAACATCACTTATATTCCCAAGCTCTGTATGGATGGTCTTTAAATACTTCAACCGGGCAGGTGTATTATAGAAAATTTGTGATACCGTAATGTCAGTACCTTTTCTGGATGATGATTTCTCAAAATTCTTAATCACTCCGCCTTGAAGCTCAATGGATGTGCCCGGCCCATCACCGGTACTTGTTCTCAAAGTGAAGTGAGAGACTGAGGCGATACTTGGCAGGGCTTCTCCCCTGAACCCGAGGGTGCGGATGCGGAACAGGTCATTCTCATCTTTTATCTTGCTGGTAGCATGGCGCCTGAAAGCAGTTTTTACATCTTCCTCTTCAATCCCATCACCATTATCAATGATGCGGATGGAATTAAGGCCAGCTTCTTCGATGTATATTTCAATCACCTTTCCATTCGCATCGATACTATTTTCCAACAGTTCTTTTACAACTGAGGCGGGCCTTTCAACAACCTCGCCTGCTGCTATTTTGTTAGAAAGCGAGTCATCAAGTTGAAAGATTTTTGCCACGTTTTCTCCTCCTTTAGCTTTTTATCTTTTTTTGGATTCCATACAGTGTGTTCAACGCATCCAGCGGGGTCATGTCAAGAATTTCGAGCTTTTTGATTTCATCCAGTAATTTCTTTTCTTTAGATGTCACAGCTGATTCCTTCGGTTTGGTTTTTTCTGTTTGGAAAAAGGATAGCTGGGCAAGCTCCTCGCTGCCCCCCTGCCTTTCAGGCTCTTTGGCGGCTGATGCTTCCGGATTGTTAAATGACAGCCTCTCTTCTTTATCCTCTAACTGAATTAATATTTCATTGGCACGCTTGATCAGTTCATGAGGCAGGTCGGCGAGTTCTGCTACATGGATGCCATAACTCTTGTCCGCCGCACCTTCTTTGATTTTGTGCAGGAAAACAAGCTTGCCGTTTTGTTCCATTGCACTTACATGAACATTTTTCACTTTGTTCAATTCATCTTCCAGAATGGTCAATTCATGATAATGAGTGGAGAACAGTGTTTTTGCACCAATATTTTCATGTATATATTCAATGATTGCCTGTGCAAGTGCCATTCCATCATATGTGGATGTTCCCCTGCCAATTTCATCGAATAAGATCAAACTCTGCTGGGTTGCATTGACAATCGCATTTTTAGCTTCAAGCATTTCAACCATGAATGTACTTTGCCCTGAAATAAGATCATCCGCAGCTCCGATACGCGTGAATACCTGATCAAAAATAGGCAGGTCCGCTTTTCCTGCAGGTACGTAACAACCGATCTGCGCAAGGATCGATGTCAATGCGATTTGTCGCATATACGTACTTTTACCTGACATATTGGGACCAGTGACCAACAGCATTTCACGTTCTGTATCCATATAGCAGTCGTTAGGGACATATTCCTGTGCACCCATGACTTTTTCTACGACCGGATGACGTCCATCTTTAAGTATGATCTTTCGGTCATTGTTAAAAGAAGGCTTATTGTAATGCCTTTTCTCACTTACCGTTGCAAAACATTGAAGAACGTCGAGTTCACTTACCAGCCTTGCTAATTTCTGTAGACGGGGTATGAACTCCTTTACTGTTTCGCGAATCCCTGTAAATAGATCATACTCAAGGTCTACGGACTTCTCATCCGCTTGCAGAATAAGGGCTTCCTTCTCCTTTAGTTCCGGTGTTATGAAGCGTTCTGCATTTGTTAATGTTTGTTTCCTTTCATAACGTCCTTCTTCTAAATGGTTGAGATTGGCTTTTGTCACTTCGATATAATATCCAAAAACGCGATTAAAACCTACTTTCAAAGAGCGGATCCCTGTACGCTCCCTTTCTTTACGTTCAAGCTCTGCGATCCAGCTTTTTCCGTTTCTACTTGCATCACGGTACTGATCAAGTTCTTCATGATAACCGTCCCTGATTATACTGCCTTCCTTAATTGTAAGAGGGGGGTTTTCCACCAAAGCCTGCTCCAGAATATCCGTCAGATCTTCACATGGATCCAGTTCAGAAACGAGTTCATCTGTCACATTATTTTCCATAGTCTCTACAAGGTGTCTGAGTACGGGTACCTGCTGAAGTGATTTTTTCAACTGGATAAGATCCCGTGCGTTAACATTACCGAAAGCTACCCTGCCTGCTAAACGTTCCAGATCATATACTTCTTTCAGACGTTCCCTGAGGTCCTGCCTCGCAAAGAAGCTTTCCAGGAGAACTTCAACAACCGACTGCCGCTTTTTAATTTCATTTAATTGAATAAGGGGACGGTCAACCCATTGTTTAAGGAGGCGGGCACCCATGGCCGTCATGGTTTCATCAAGCAGCCATAAAAGTGAACCTTTCTTTCCTTTTGAACGGATCGTCTCCGTTAATTCCAGATTTCGTTTCGAGTAATAATCCATCTTCATGTATTGATAAATATGATAGGTCTCTACTTCCTGCAAATGATCGAGACTTCTTTTCTGTGTCCGGAACAGATACTGAAAGAGACGTGCGGCTGCCTCCTTCAGTTTATCCTGCTCAAGGCTCAGAAGCAGATGGGAAAATGAAGGGTCTATTTTGCTTTCCGGCTCAAATGAAAGAGTCAGCTCATTTCTTTCATTGATCTTTTTTTGAATTTCCTCGTCAATACCGGTTGGAAGCACAACTTCTTTCGCTCCCACGGTGGATAATTCATTTAATAAGGAATGAATTCCTTCAGTCACAAGGGTCACTTTTGATTCCCCAGTAGTGAGATCACTGTATGAAAGACCGAAAGTATGATCGTCAAAAGGTGTCACGGAAACAATATAATTGTTTTCCTTGTCGTTCAATCCTTTTCCGTCCATGACAGTACCGGGAGTGACGAGCTGCACCACTTCCCTGCGGACGACCCCTTTTGCGTGCTTAGGGTCCTCCGTCTGTTCGCATATGGCAACCTTATAGCCTTTATCAATCAATTGTTCTATGTAATTTGGTGCTGAATGATACGGAACCCCGCACATCGGAATTCTCTCTTCACCGCCGCCGTCACGGCTCGTTAACGTTATTTCAAGTTCCTGTGATGCAGAAATTGCATCTTCAAAGAACATCTCATAAAAATCACCTAAACGAAAAAATAAAAAGGCATCCTGATAATCTGCCTTCACCTGTAAATACTGCCTGATCATCGGCGTATATTGTGTCATGGTTCGAATCAAACCTTTCATGCTAATTCTACTAATCTCAACTATTCATTATAACATAATCAAAGAAAAAGAAGCACACAGAAAAGCGGAGGGGCTTTGCTCAGAGACGGGTGGCATAAGACGAACCGGCCATGAAGGCGTTCTTTGCCTTCTTGGCTTGTTTGATTATGACATATGCCTCTAAGCCTCGGAGCTGGACACAGAAAAGCGGAGGCGGCTCGCCCAGAGGCGACAAGCATAAGACAGGGCAGCCATAAAGGCGCTCTTTGCCTTTTTGGATGGCATGGCTTATGTCTCGAGTCTCTAGCCGCCGGAGCTGGACAATCGAAAAGCCGAGGCCACCTCGCACATAACAACTCGTCCCCTAAATAAATACGGGACGAATTGTTAAGGATATCCAGCTATGAATGACCTTTTTTATCCATCTTTGGCTGGAACCTCTTTACTGGGTATGTTTTTATTTTTCCTTTTCCTGGTTGTATTGAGAAATTTATATCCGATGAAGATGATTAATAGAAGAGCACCACCGATAAAAATATAATTCTGGACACTGCTGATCAAGGACTGTACGGACTCCAAATGCCCATTCTTTCCGAATATGAGCATAATAAAGGTTACCGGGAAGATGCCAATGAACGTAAGGGATCCAAATTTAATCTTATTGACTTTACTTAGTCCTGAAGCATATGAAATATAATTCCCTATTCCAAGCGGGCGGGAAAGGGCAATACTCCATATACCATACTTCCTGAACCACCTCTGTGCTTTTTCCAGCTT
>NZ_JABMCR010000236.1 GCF_013179555.1 Bacillus haikouensis | reverse complement strand
TGTTTTGCAGAAAGAGGCCGATGTGAAATAAAAAAAGCGTGCAGACATCGCATTGTCTGCACGCTTTCATATCATTCATTCCTGCCGGTCTTTAAACTCCTGCCATATCTCCACCAAAAGTTCTGAATCCGTCAGAAGTTCATACCCCGTCAGCGCCAACGCCTTTGCTCCTGTAAGCAGGGCCAGGTCACCCTCAGGGGACTTGGCGGCTTCCCTGAATTCATTGGTATGGACAACAAGTGATTCGGGTCCGATTTTAATGTAAGGGTGGATGGTCGGGACCACCCTGCTGACGTTGCCGGCATCCGAAGAACCGAGACCTTTTCGTTCGGTTTCATCAAAATATTCACCAAGTGACTCGATGGATTGCTGAAACACTTTATCGAAACGGCGGTTCAGCTGAAAATGATCGACCTCGTTTTGTATTTTAATAACCTTGACTTCTGTACCTGTGGCAAGGGCCGCTCCTTCAGCGATGGCTTTTACTTTTTTCGTGACTTCATTGCATGCTTCACGTGTGGCAGCGCGAATATAAAACCGTGCCTTTGCGTAGTCGGGGACGATGTTCGGTGCATCCCCTCCATGGGTGATAATGCCGTGAATCCTCACGTCATCGGTCACATGCTGGCGGAGAGCGTTGATGCCGTTGAACAGCTGAATGACGCCGTCGAGTGCATTTATACCGTCTTCGGGAGATGCTGCCGCATGGGCAGAGCGTCCTTTAAATTCGAAGTCCAGCGGATCAACGGCGAGCGTTTTTCCAGTCAGCGTAGTCCGGTTGTACGGATGAACCATCAGGCAGGCATCCACGCCCTCGAACAAGCCCGCTTTCACAAAACTTCCTTTCGCACTGCCGTTCGGTCCCCCTTCTTCAGCAGGGGTTCCGAACACCACGACTTCACCTCCCGTTTCATCGAGGACGGATGCGAGGGAAATTGCCGCTCCGCAGCTTGCCGTTCCGATGATATTATGGCCGCACGCATGCCCCAGTCCGGGAAGCGCATCATATTCAGCCAGGTAGCCGATGACCGGACCTTCTTTCCCTGAACGTTTCCGGGCAACGAACGATGTTTCATGTCCCGCCACTCCCCGTTCGATCGTGAATCCGTGTGCTGACAGCAGGGAGGTCAGTGTCTCTGAAGCAAAGAATTCTTCATTTCCAATTTCAGGTTTGTCGTGAATTTGATGACTGATCGAAACCAGTTTCAATGCCAATTGATCCACTGCTGAGATGATGTTCTTTCGACGATCGGCAATTACTGTTGTCTGACTCATATCTTCACCCTCCTAATGTAATTCACTGACCGGTACAAATGTTGGAATCAGTGAATCTTTATACGTTTCCTTGATATGCTCAGCTACGTCATCTTCCTGATAAAGCTCGACGATTTTTTTGTACGTTTTGTTGTCTTTGTCTTTTTCCTGTGCAGCAATGATGTTGATGAATGGCTTTGATTCTGCCCCTTCGATGTAGATGCTGTCTTCAACTGGTACAAATCCTGCTTCCACCGCTACTCCGTTATTGATGATGGAGGCGGCCACATCCGGCAGAACGCGTGGTGTTTGTGCAGCGACGACCGGCGTAAACTCCAGGTTTTTTGGATTTTCTTTGATTGCTTCAAGTCCCTGTGACTGATCAAATCCCTCTTTCAGCTTAACCAATCCTGCTTCCTCCAGAAGAAGCAGAGCACGGCCAAGGTTTGTTGCTTCTTGTGGCACGGCGACTTTACTTCCTTCAGGCAAATCTTCAACCGATTTATGCTTCTCGGAATAAATTCCCATCGGAGCGATGATCGTTGTGCCGATGGGTACAAGATCCAGGTTATGTTCTTTTACAAATGAGTCAAAGTACGAAATGGTCTGGAACGCGTTCAAATCGATATCTCCATCAGCCAATGCCTGATTTGGCCTTACATAATCGGCAAACTCGACAATCTCGATTTCGATTCCTTCCTTGGCAGCTTTCTCTTTCATATAGTCCCAAATCGGTACGCCCGATCCGTTCACACCGACTTTGACCACTTTTTTATCTTCTGAACCGGATACACTGTCTCCAGAGCATCCACTCAAAATGAGGGTGAATAATAATATGGCGATACTGGCTAAACTGATTGATTTTTTCATGGTATTCTCTCCTATCTTCTTCTGATGACTTTTGATAATGTATTTCCTGCAGTCTGTAGACCCTGGACCATCACGATTAATATAATGACAGTCACGATCATGACCGAAGTTTCAAATCTCTGATAGCCATAAGCGATGGCGAGGTCTCCAAGTCCTCCGCCGCCGACTGCCCCGGCCATGGCGGAAGCTCCGACAAGCCCGATGGTCGCAATCGTGATATTGAGGACCAGCGTGCTCAACGCCTCCGGTATAAGGATTCCGAAGATGATCTGCCAAGGGCCCGCGCCCATGGACTCAGCGGCTTCTATGACGCCCGGATCTACTTCAAGAAGCGAACTCTCTACAAGTCTTGCTATATATGGTGCTGCAAACACGACCAGGGGGACCACCGCAGCTGCCGTACCGATCGAGGTTCCCACTACCAATCTTGTAAACGGAATGATCGCCACCATCAAAATGATGAACGGAACTGAACGGAAAACGTTGATGATGCTGCTCAGCACGGAAAAAACCGCTTTGTTCTCAAGTAAATGCCCCTTCCTCGTGACAACCACGATGATGCCGAGCGGTAAACCGATCAATGTGGCAAATAACAATGAGAACGAGACCATCGCCACTGTATCCCAGGTCGCTTCGAGTATTCTCGGCCAAAATAACTCCCAATTAACTTGCACGTTTCTCCACCTCACTTACGAATAGTCGCTTCTGCCAATACTGTAAGATCTCTGCGGTTTCCTTCTCACTGCCGATGATCTGTACGATTAGATTCCCAAACGGCTTCCCTTGAAGCTCTGTGATCTGCCCGAATAATACGTTGATGTGGGCACTGAATGCTTTTGCCGTTTCGGAAAGAATCGGTGACCCCGTTGAATCCCCTTTGAAAATCAGGCGGCAAATGCGTCCATGTTTGCTGTCATTCAATTTATCGAGTACTGATGCCGGCAGCTGATCGTTCATGACGCTCTTCACAAAGTTTTTCGTAGTAGGGGTTTGAGGATTGGAAAAGATATCAAAGACGCTTCCTTCCTCGACGATTTCCCCATTCTCCATCACTGCCACTTTGTCACAGATTTCGCGGATCACCTGCATTTCATGGGTGATCATCACAATTGTGATGCCGTATTCGGCGTTGATTCTTTTCAACAGATTCAGGATTGATTCCGTTGTTTGCGGATCTAGGGCGGATGTCGCTTCGTCACAAAGCAGGATCGAAGGAGATGTCGCAAGGGCCCTCGCGATGCCCACTCTTTGCTTCTGGCCGCCTGACAATTCATCGGGATAATGCTTCGCTTTATCTTCGAGCCCGACAAATGCCAGTAATTCTTTTACCCTCTGCTCGATTTTTTCCTTCGGCCATTTTGCCAGTTTCAGAGGATAAGCGATATTCCCTGAAACGGTCCGGGATTGAAACAGATTAAAGTGCTGAAAGATCATTCCTATCCGGTGGCGTTCTTTCCGCAGATCTGCTGCAGACTGCTCTTTCAAGCTGCGGTCTTCGATCAAAATTTCTCCGGAAGTGGGCTTTTCCAAATAATTAAGGCAGCGGACGAGCGTACTCTTCCCAGCCCCGCTGAATCCAATGACCCCATAGATTTCTCCCTTTTCCACCTGGAAGGACACATTCTTCAATGCTGTGAATGGACCATCTTTCGTCTCGAATACTTTCGTAACATTCTGAACTCTGATCATACAAGTCTTGCTCCTCTCTCTATGAATCTTCTTGATGCCGGCAGGTAAGGACATGGATGAAATAGAAAATGCCCCCCTTCATAAGAAGAGAGGCACAAATATGTAGATGTCCCGCTCTTCTCATCTTTCAAGTCAAATGACTTGATGGAATTGGCACGGTATTCATAAAGAACCCGTTGCCGAGGTATCGCAGGGCCAGTCCCTCCACCTCTCTGGATAAGAAGATATCGCTTTATTAAATTTAAGTAGTACTGCAAATAAGTATTAGGATAATAGTATAAGATTCTAAATCTTTTGTCAATGCTGTATTCAAAGTTTTTTGATTTTAAGTAGCGCTGTTGATTTCCGTGCAAGAATCCGCATTCTGCCGGCTACCCTTGAACCTCCATCCCCCCGGATAGAAAAGTGGATAGCGCCTTTCCCAGCCCTGACAAGTATAGGATGAATGGGCCGGGAAGGCGCTCTTTAATTTTATGGTGCACTCAGCTTGGACGATGGAAAAGCGGAGGAGAGGCGGGTGGCATAAAGCTTGATCTGGGCAAGTCTCACATATCAGCCACTTCTCCCCCAGGTGTCTTCTTGCTGCAATCAACAGCCGGAGCCAGCTTATATCAGACAAAAACATTACCAACGTCAAAAAAGAGCCGGATTTCTCCGGCTCTTTTTTGATTACATATTAACTCGTTACCTCTTCTTTCTCACGGATCTTCTTCTGCATCCGGTCGCGGTCCCGTTCAAGAATTGGTTTCAAGTACTTCCCTGTGTAGGACCCTTTAGCCTCGGCAACTTTTTCAGGGGTTCCGCTGGCGATAATTGTACCGCCTTTATCCCCGCCTTCAGGCCCAAGATCGATGATGTAGTCAGCCGCTTTGATGACATCCAAATTGTGTTCAATGACAAGGACTGTGTCCCCGTTTTCGACAAGGCGCTGAAGAACGACTAGCAGTCTTGCGATATCGTCGACATGGAGGCCGGTTGTCGGCTCATCCAGGATATAAAGCGAACGGCCGGTGGAACGCCGGTGCAGCTCGGACGCTAATTTCACACGCTGTGCTTCCCCTCCGGAAAGGGTCGTCGCCGGCTGTCCAAGCGTAATGTATCCTAACCCGACATCAAAGATCGTTTGAAGCTTCCGTTTGATTTTCGGGATGTTTTCGAAGAACTTCACCGCATCTTCAACTGTCATTTCAAGAACGTCTGCAATATTCCTGTCCTTGTACTTCACTTCAAGAGTTTCGCGGTTGTATCGTTTTCCATGACATACTTCACATGGGACATATACATCCGGCAGGAAGTGCATTTCGATCTTGATGATTCCGTCACCTCGGCAGGCTTCGCATCTTCCGCCTTTTACGTTGAAGCTGAAGCGTCCTTTTTTATACCCGCGCACCTTGGCTTCATTAGTCGTCGCGAATACATCGCGGATATCATCGAATACGCCTGTGTAGGTGGCCGGATTCGATCTGGGAGTACGGCCGATCGGCGACTGATCGATATCGATTACCTTGTCGAGATGGTCGATCCCTTTCACTTCTTTATGCTCACCAGGTTTGGTTTTAGCATTGTGAAGCTTTTGTGCCAGGGATTTGTGAAGGATTTCATTAATCAGCGTACTCTTTCCGGACCCTGAAACACCTGTTACCGCTGTAAAGATTCCGAGCGGAAACTTAGCCTTCACGTTGTTCAAGTTGTTTTCTTTGGCACCGACAATCTCAAGATATCTTCCGTCCGGCTTGCGTCTTTCGTGAGGGAGCGGAATGAATCTCTTTCCGGATAAATATTGGCCAGTCAATGACTTTTTGTCTTCCATGACCTCGTCAGGTGTTCCGGCTGAGATGACTTCCCCGCCATGCACTCCTGCTCCCGGACCGATATCAATCAGATAATCAGCTGCCAGCATCGTATCCTCGTCATGTTCGACAACAATCAGGGTGTTGCCGATATCACGCATGTTTTTGAGTGTTTCGATCAATCGGTCATTGTCACGCTGATGAAGACCGATTGATGGCTCATCAAGAATATACAGGACCCCTGTCAGGCGCGACCCGATCTGGGTTGCGAGACGAATCCGCTGCGCTTCCCCTCCTGAAAGAGTTCCTGCAGCACGGCTTAATGTCAGATAGTCAAGTCCCACATTTACCAGGAATCCGAGACGTTCGCGGATCTCCCTCAGGATCAGCTTTGCAATTTTCATGTCTTTTTCTGAAAGTTCGAGCTGAGCAAAGAAATTGTCTGCTTCCTCAATCGAGAATGCCGTGACTTCTCCGACGTGAAGGGAATCCACCTTCACCGCCAGGCTTTCTTCTTTCAGCCGGTGTCCGTTACAAGTCGGGCAGTCCTGCTGGGCCATGTACTTCTCCATTTGCTCCCGGATATAGTCCGAGCTTGTTTCCCGGTAACGGCGCTCTATATTTTTCATGACCCCTTCAAAGCGAAGATAGTTTTCGCGCACTTGACCGAAGTCGTTTTCGTAACGGAAATAGATCTCGTCTTTGCCG
>NZ_JABMCR010000235.1 GCF_013179555.1 Bacillus haikouensis | reverse complement strand
CCTCGGTTACCAACATATTCACATTGTAAATGAACAGGCAAAGCCTGATCCTGAGTTTTCAACTGTTAAATCCCCCAATCCAGAGGATAAAGAGGCTTTCGAACTTGCGATCAGAGATGGAAAAGAAATCAATGCTGATATCCTGATCGCAACTGATCCGGATGCAGACCGTTTGGGAGTTGCGGTAAAGGGTGAAGACGGGGAATATATGCTTCTTACCGGAAACCAGACAGGTGCAGTCCTTATGAATTACATCCTCTCCCGCAAGCAGGAGAAAGGCATGATCCCTGAAAATGGACGTGTATTTAAAACGATTGTTACTTCTGAATTAGGAAGAGAAGTAGCTGAGCATTATGGTGCGTCAGTGGAAGATGTCTTAACAGGTTTCAAATTCATAGGTGAAAAAATCAAGAAATATGAAGAGTCCGGGGAATATACATTCCTGTTCGGTTATGAAGAAAGCTACGGATATCTGATCGGGGACTTCGCACGTGACAAGGATGCAGTACAAGCTGTCTTAATGGCTGCTGAAGCAGCCGCCTTCTATAAGAAACAAGGAAAGACGCTGAACGATGTCCTCAATGAATTGTTCGAACGCCACGGCTACTATCAGGAAGGATTAAAGAGCCTTACCCTTAAAGGAAAAGAAGGTGCCGAGCAAATCCAGGGAATCCTGAAAACATTCCGTGAAGAACCTTTGAAGGAAGTGGCAGGGCTGAAAGTTATATCGGCTGAAGATTATAAAACGAGCAAAAAAGTCGAACTGTCGACAGGAAAAGAGACATCGATCCCCCTTCCTGCATCCAATGTACTCAAGTACTTCCTTGAAGACGGTTCATGGGTTTGTCTCCGACCATCGGGGACAGAGCCGAAAATCAAATTCTACTTCAGTGTCATCGGCAAGTCACAAGAGGAAAGCGATAAGAAATTAGCTTCATTAACAGAAGACTTAATGTCCAAAGTGAAAAGCACGATCCAATAATCTCAAGGTCAGTTCCATACCGCTTCGAAGCTGTAAGGGACTGGCCGCATCCTCATTCCTGAGCCAATGTTGCGTAAACAAATGCTGGGGGAAGAGATGATAGGGATAATTAATCGACACCCCAGAGTAAAGGAGAATGAAGTATGCTAAAGGATCAAATTGCGATTATTACAGGTGCCTCCAGGGGGATTGGCCGGGAAATTGCACAGCAGTTTTTAAACGAAAGCACAAAGCTCTCGCTGGTCGGAAGTTCCGAAGATATACATAAAGCTGCTGAAGAGCTGAAAGCAGATGGATTCGAACATGTGATTTCAATTCAAGCAGATGTGTCAAAGGAAGAGGACGTACAAAGAATCGTCGATGAAACGCTGACTGCTTACGGAAAGATTGACATCCTCGTCAATAATGCAGGCGTTGGTTTCTTTAAACCGACGGAAGAAGTGACGGCAGATCAATGGAAGAAAATCTTCGAAGTAAATGTGCAAGGTGTCTTTTTATGCTCTAAAGCTGTTCTTCCGTATATGAAAGAACAAAAATTCGGCACGATCATCACCATTTCTTCCGATGTAGCACGGTACACCATTCCAAACGGCTCGGCATATGTTGCGACCAAATATGCAGTGCAGGGCTTCTGCGGTTCATTGGCTCAGGAAGTCAGGGAGTATGGAATCAGAGTCGGTACAATCAATCCCGGGATGGTAGATACCTACTTTGCAGAATCGAAGCAGGGGCTGCCGGAGAAAGAAGACTGGCTGAAGGTAGAGGATATCGCTAAATCAGTCATTTATATGGCTTCTGCTCCAAAGCACATGCTCATAGACGAAATCAAAATCCATCCATTTGCGCAGGATTATCCAATTGCATAACGTATATTGAGAGTGGGTGTTTCATACCCCGCTCTTTTTTGTATGGGAAAATGAAGGGATTTAGATATGTCGATTTTTGGAGAATGGCCGATATATAAGTTATTTGGCCGATAACAGTACAAAATGGCCGATAACTGTCACGATTTCGATAAGGCCGAAATCCAGCTCAGATAAACTCCGCGGCAGATGATTCTTTTCAGAACAACCACTCTTGAAATTAACTGGAACACTTGTTTTCGTCCAAAAGTCGTAGAAAAATTCCTTCTTTGTTAGAATATCGAAATCCGTTCAAAGCTGTATAATAATAGAAAGAAACAAGAAAGGGCGATGAGAATGCAAGAGGAAGCACTTTCAAATATCGAGCTTTTGAAAGAGATCGCCGAATTCCTGAATAACGAAACGGAGCAATATGATATGCTCCACGGTGCCCTGAAGAAATTGATTAAAGGCACGAACTTTACTACAGGTTGGGTTTTTTTTATCACAGAAGGCGGGAAGCACCAGCTTACAGCTTATGAAGATCTGCCTGAGTCCCTTCATAATAATAGCTGTGAACTGATGCATAACGGGGGGTGCTGGTGCGTCAATCGCTTTCGTAAAGGAAAGCTGACGAAAGCCTCGAATATCATCGAATGTCAAAGAATTGAAAAAGCCATCGAGGAGAATAGGGGAAATACCGACCATATCACCCACCACGCAACAGTCCCCTTGCAATCGGGTGACGAAGCCTATGGGTTGTTGAATGTAGCGGCACCCTTTAAAACCCATTTCTCCAAAGATGAATTGGCCCTTCTTGAATCGGTTGCCTTTCAAATAGGCTCTGCGATAAAACGGATCACGCTCACAAAAAAAGAACAGGAAATCGCACTGCTGGCAGAAAGAAACAGGCTGGCCAGAGATCTTCATGATTCAGTGAATCAGCTGTTATTTTCACTTACTTTAACTGCAAGGGGCGGGGCAGAAATGACAAGTGAAATAGATGTTAAGGAGACCTTTGCCACAGTTCAGACACTTGCCCGGGAAGCATTATCCGAGATGCGGGCCCTTATTTGGCAGCTGAAGCCGAATGGTCTTGAAAATGGCTTGGTGGAGGCGGTTAAAGGCTACGCCGACATGCTTGGATTAACGCTCGAAGTAAAGGTCGAAGGAGTCATCTCTTTAAGTTCCAAAGTAGAAGAAGTCCTGTGGAGAGTCAGTCAGGAAGCGTTAAATAACTGTAAAAAGCATGCAGGGGTGAAAACAATCAGTTATCTTTTAAAAGATGACGGATGCATGATCGTTCTTATCATTGAAGATAAAGGATACGGTTTTCATTACGATGAAGATCATCCGCTGCCTTCCATCGGGATTGAAAGCATGAAGGAACGGGTGAAGAGCCTGGGAGGGACATTCCAATTGGAAAGTGCATTGGAAAAAGGAACAACATTAACGGTAAATATACCTTATTAGGAGGACCGGCATGAGTATTCGAATCTTGATTGCGGACGATCATCATGTAGTGAGACGGGGACTTGTTTTCTTTTTGAAAACACAAAAGGATATAGAAATCATTGGAGAAGCGAAGAATGGTGCAGAAGCAGTGCAGTTGGCTGAAAAGTTACTGCCTGATCTGATTTTGATGGATCTCATGATGCCGGTCATGGACGGGATTGAAGCAACGAGGGAAATTAAAAAGAAGCACGGTAACACTGTTCAGATTCTGATGCTGACTAGTTTTTCCGATCAAAATCACGTCATTCCGGCAATTGAAGCAGGAGCGGCGGGGTACCAATTGAAAGATATTGAACCGGATGAACTGGTTAACAGCATCCGCAAACTTTTATCAGGAGAGAATTCGCTCCATCCGAAAGCAACCAATCATCTACTGACCAGAATCACAAAACAAGATCCACCTCATAAAATCCATGCTCTGACTAAAAGAGAAAGAGATGTTTTGGCAGAGCTCACAAAAGGGAAAAGTAATAAAGAAATTGCTTCAAGCCTGTATATTACGGAAAAAACGGTGAAAACCCATATATCAAACATATTTTCCAAGCTTGAAGTATCCGATCGAACACAAGCGGCGTTGTATGCCGTGAAACATAATCTGGCTTAAAAAGGAAGGACGTTTAATACAATGAAAATTGCAATTATAAATGGCAGCCCTCGAAAAAAAGGGCGTACCGGAATAGCAGCTCGATTCTTGGCAAGAACATATGACGCCGATTTAATTGATCTGAGTGACGGGACCCTGCCTCTTTACACAGGAGAACAGGAACAGACAGAACTTCAATCCGTGCAGTCCCTTAAACATAAAGTAAAAAATGCAGATGCGGTCATTTTAGCATCCCCTGAATACCATAGCGGTATGAGCGGAGCATTGAAGAATGCATTGGATTTTCTGAGCAGCGATCATTTTGCCCATAAACCAGTTGCTCTGCTTGCTTGTGCAGGAGGAGGGAAAGGCGGAATTAATTGTCTAAACAATCTCCGTATCGTAGCAAGAGGCGTTTATGCCAATGTCATTCCTAAACAGCTCGTCCTAGACCCTCACTGCTTTGATTATGACAATGATGGTTTGCTGGAAGAGCCGGCGAAGCTGGTTGACGAAATGGTACGGGAATTGATTGTGTATATGAAGGCAGCTGTGATTGTGAAAAAGGAAGCACCTGCAAAATGACACCCTGAATGGAGCTGAGGAAAACTAAGAAACAACTACCTAAAGGGTGAACATTTTCAGTGATGGCTCTAAAAATCCTGAGCCTCGGAGCGGCATGTGCTCCTGCGGGGTCTCACTTTACTAGCTGCAGGCCATAGAGGCACTCCAATCAACCGCTGGAACAAGCTAATAACGATGTGGCGTTTGAACAAAAATAATAAAAACCCGGACTAATTTGAATCCTGGAATTCAAAATAGTCCGGGTTTTCCTGGTTTTAGGCTCCTTTTTATGTTCTGTATGGCAGGCTGTAAGAGATGGTTGGATGTAGTTTATTGCAGCTGTCGGTAAATACGGATGCTGTCCGATTTTTAAATTTATGTAAACAAATGAATTTTCCGCATCCCTCAAGGTTAATGCCGGACTCAAAAACAAATTGGTTTTACATGAAAAGCCGGCTGAATGCAAATACTAAAAGCTGATTCACAAGTATAACTTGTGAATCAGCATGGTTAGGTGGAATTCTCTTTTTTACATTTCTGCGAATGTTGCCTCGAGTGGTTGCTCGACACTAAAGGTATAATTCGCATGTTCTATATAGCGTAATAACGTATAAAGGTTCCGTTCGATGACGGTGTAATCCTTCGAAAAGTGATAGGCGTGCAAAAATTGTTCAATTCTTTTGGAAAGAAGATCATCTTTCGTCCTTACCATCAGAATGAGCAGGTTATCCCATTCTGATCGATGGGTGTAATACAGGGCCCGGTCATAATCGACTTTGTTCACTTTTGAATCCCTCCTTCTGAAGGGGGTAATCTTATTGTGTGAAGAAAAACCTCATTATTTTCTCTGTAAAACTTGGAACTCCTGTACGTATTGACTTTCCTTCTATTGGGTGAATATTTTTGTTTTTTTACATCATCCTATGTAATGAAAAGATATAAGAGGTGATAAGATGAAAAAGTCGATCATGATGCTGGTAACTGTATTTTTTCTTTTGTTTTCAAGCAATGTGCATGCACTGCAGCCGTCGGATTATGAAAAGTTCGGGCGCATAGCGGCAGCAGTCATGAAGGAAGATTACCCTGGTCAGCCATTAAAGGATTATAAGTATCAGGGACGTCAAAAACTGGATGAAAACAAGCTTGCGGATTCGTTTGAATTCACGGTTCAGGAGAATAATAAAGAGAAAAAGGTACTTGTAAAAGTGGTACATGACCTTAGTAATGAAAAGACACTGAATATTGCTGTGGAAGAGGTAAAATGAAGCAGCTGACGACTGGCATAACATCTCATGATGAAAAGTGGCCAGTCGTTTTTATATTTACTGGAGGTTTCCACCGTCAATATTGTTTGTTAAAATAATATCAACATAAAAAGTGGAAAGGGGCTAAGTTCCAATGTGATGATGTCTTTTACCTGAATTAGAAATTGAATATGGGAGGTAAAAGACATGGCTTCTAAAGCATTTCGTCACCTTTGGATCGGGCAGGCACTGGCGAATATGGGGGATATTCTGTACATTGTCGCATTAATCTCCCTGATATTTGAGGTCACTGGATCTTCAGTGTTTTTGACTGCCGTTCCGCTGGTGATAACATTTTCCAGATTTATCAGCAGTGTTATGGCGCCACTGCTGTTGAATCGTTCTCAAATGAAAAGCCTGATTGCGTATTCGCAGCTTGCAAAGACATTTCTGCTCATTCTTTTATTGGTATTAGTTCTGTTCTCAAATGGGAATGTATGGATTTTTTTAGGGCTTGCAAGTATGATTTCCTTTTTGGACGGCTGGGCACTGCCTGCCAGGAATGCTTTTATCCCTTTTATTGTGAAACGGGAAGAATTGA
>NZ_JABMCR010000234.1 GCF_013179555.1 Bacillus haikouensis | reverse complement strand
TTCGTTGTGGCAAGAACACCTTGCAGAGAAGGAAGCGGAAGAGTTTACGCCTCTTAACGAAGGTGCTTCCGGAATTAGAGTCTCGATGAACGAAGAGCAATTTTCAAACGCGGTAAAAAGGATTCAGGACTATATTTCGCAGGGGGATGTCTTCCAAGTCAACTTATCGGTGAGGCAGTCCCAGGAACTTGGGGCTGAGCCTCTCGCCGTTTACAAGAAACTGCGTGAACTGAATCCTTCGCCTTATATGAGCTATATCCAGACACCTGAATTCCAAATTGTTTCAGGGTCACCTGAGCTCTTGGTGAAGAAAAAAGGGTTGGAAGTGAGCACAAGGCCGATCGCCGGCACGCGTTCCCGCGGAAAAGATGCGGCTGAGGATGAAGCACTTGCCGGGGAGTTGATCGACAATGAGAAAGAACGTGCAGAGCATGTCATGCTGGTCGACCTTGAACGGAATGATTTAGGAAGAGTGTGCAGATATGGAACGGTTGAAGTCAACGAGTTCATGGTCATCGAAAAGTATTCGCATGTGATGCACATTGTATCGAATGTAAGGGGGACGCTCGATGAACACAAGACTGGAGCCGATGTCATCAGATCAGTGTTTCCGGGCGGAACAATCACAGGCGCCCCTAAAATAAGAACGATGGAAATCATCGAAGAACTCGAGCCGTTGAGAAGGGGCATTTACACAGGTTCGATCGGCTGGATCGGAGTCAACGGCGACATGGAACTGAATATCGTCATCCGGACAATGCTGGTGAAAAACAATGAAGCATATATCCAGGCAGGAGCAGGCGTCGTCATTGACTCAAATCCGAAGTATGAATATAAGGAATCACTGAAGAAGGCCATGGCCCTTTGGGTGGCAAAAGCAAGGGCGGAAGGAAAAGGGGAACGACTATGATACTCATGATCGATAATTATGACTCATTCACTTATAATCTGGTTCAGTTTTTAGGGGAGCTGGGCGAAGAACTGGTCGTCAGACGGAATGACGAGATCACCCTTGCGGAAATTGATGCCCTATCCCCTGATTACTTGGTGATTTCCCCAGGTCCCTGCAGTCCGGATGAAGCGGGGATCAGCCTTGATGCGATTTCGTATTTTGCCGGAAAAATACCGATCTTTGGCGTATGTCTCGGACATCAATCAATTGCCCAGGTATTCGGAGGAAACGTTATCCGTGCCGGGCGGCTTATGCACGGCAAGGTATCGGACATGCACCATGACGGCAAAACGATTTTCCGGGGAATGCCGAACCCTTTCGAAGCGACAAGATATCATTCACTTATCGTTAAACGGGAAACCCTTCCGGACTGTTTTGACATTACAGCGGAAACCTCCCGGGGTGAAATCATGGCCATTCGCCACAAGGAACTCGCAATCGAAGGTGTACAATTCCATCCCGAGTCGATCATGACTCAGCAGGGTAAGCAACTCCTGAAGAACTTCCTTGAGACTTATAAGAAAGCGGAGATACAGGGATAATGTATATCTATTTGAATGGGAGCATCGTTCACCAGTCAGAAGCGGTCATATCCCCGTTTGATCACGGTTATTTATATGGGTTGGGTGTCTTTGAAACATTTCGTACGTATGGGGGCCGCCCTTTTTTATTGAGGGATCACTTAGCCAGATTGCGAAAGGGACTCGAAGCTCTTAATATCGCAGCGGATATACAGGAAGAGAATATCAGGCAGGTTGTAAGTGAACTTCTAAAGAAAAACGGCTGGAAAGATGCGTACTGCCGGCTCAATGTTTCAGGGGGACCTGGTGGAATAGGATTGCAGACCGATCCTTATGAGAATGGAACCATGATTCTCTTTCAAAAAGAATTGCCAACTTCAGGTCCGCTTCGTGAAAAAGAAGGTGTCCTTCTCCGGCTAAGACGGAGTACACCTGAAATAGACATGAGGTTGAAGTCCCATCATTATCTAAACAATCTCGCTGCCAAAAGAGAAATTGGCCCTTCGCCGGAGAAGGAAGGGATCTTTCTTACTGGAGACGGTTATTTGTGCGAAGGCATCACCTCGAATATCTTCTGGATCAAACAAGGGGAGATTCACACTCCTTCCATTGAAACGGGTTTGTTGAATGGGATTACAAGACAGTTCATTCTGGCATTGGCACAAGAACTGAATATCCCTGTCAAACAAGGATTGTATCGTGTAAGTGACCTTGAAACGGCAAGTGAAATATTCTTTACGAACTCGGTTCAGGAAATTGTCCCTGTTAGCCGGGTGGGTAACAGGACGTTTGCAGGCAGTACCGGTCTATACGTCAGAAAACTTCATGAACACTATCAGGAATATGTGATGTATCTAAATTCAATTGAAGAGATGAAAGAAGGGGACCATCATGTCACAAGTGATTGATTGCGGAAAATACAAATTGGATTACTCCGGCAAAACCCTCATCATGGGGATCCTCAATGTGACACCGGATTCGTTTTCCGACGGGGGATCGTATGGCTCTGTGCAGAAGGCGGTAGAGCGGGCCAGGCAAATGGTCGAAGAAGGGGCAGACATTATTGATGTCGGAGGTGAATCGACTCGACCGGGGCACGAACCTGTTTCTGCAGAAGCTGAAATAGCACGGGTTGTCCCGATTATCGAAGCGTTGGTCAAGGAAGTGGATGTGCCGATTTCAATCGATACGTATAAAGCGGAGACCGCAAGAGTGGCGTTGGAAGCAGGTGCTCACATCATTAATGATGTATGGGGTGCGAAGAAAGATCCGCTCATGGCAGGACTGGCAGCTGAAAAGGGAGTTCCGATCATCCTTATGCACAATCGGAAGGATACCGAGTACGGGGAGTTCATGAGGGACGCAATCCAAGATCTTCAGGAAAGCATCACCCTTGTCAAAGCATCAGGGGTGAAGGACGAACAAATCATCCTCGACCCCGGGATCGGCTTTGCCAAAACATTCGAGCAGAATCTCGATATGATGAGACATGTTGACGTCCTGGTCTCACTTGGCTATCCGGTTCTTTATGCCACATCGAGAAAAAGGGTCATCGGTCATGTGCTGGACCTCCCGGCAGACGAGCGGATGGAAGGAACGGGGGCGACTGTATGCTGGGGTATCCAGAAAGGGTGCCAGCTCGTTCGTGTCCATGATGTCAAAGAAATGGCACGGATGGCGAAGATGACGGATGCGTTAATGGGAAAGGAGCGTCGGAATGGATAAAATCATATTGAAAGAAATGGAGTTTTACGGATACCACGGAGTTTTTCCTGAAGAAAATAAATTGGGTCAGCGATTCCGTGTCAGTGTGGAGCTTCACCTTAATCTAAAGAAACCGGGACAAAGTGACAACCTTGAGGATTCAGTTAACTATGCAGATGTATATTCGATATCAAAGTCAGTGGTAGAGGGTGAGCCTCTTAATCTGGTGGAAGCGGTGGCAGAAAGGATTTCCTCTGAAATACTGCGTGCATTTCCGGTTGTTGAAAGCTGCAAGATTACACTAATCAAGCCTGATCCCCCGATCCCTGGTCATTATCAATCGGTGGCAGTCGAGATTACAAGGAGTCGATAACATGAACAGCATCGCATACATTTCTCTCGGATCGAATATGGGTGAGCGGGAGGCCTATCTGGAAAAAGCCATTAATATTCTCCATAATCATGGTAAGATAGAGGTATTAAGGAAATCGTCAATGTATGAGACGGATCCAGTAGGATTTACTGAACAAGGAAAATTTTTGAATATGGTGATTGAAGTTCGAACGGATTTAAGTTCAGAAATATTGTTACAGCAATGCTTGCAGGTGGAATATGACCTTGGGAGAAAAAGGGAATTCAGGTGGGGACCGAGAATAATAGACCTTGACATATTACTCTATGATCACGAAAATATTGAATCAGAGAATCTTCTCATCCCCCATCCAAGGATGCAAGAGAGAGCGTTTGTTCTCATACCGCTTTTAGAGCTTGAACCGTCTCTGGGACATCCGGTTAATGGGATCCCGTTCATTCGCTTTCTGGACGAAATACCTGACAAAGAAGGAGTTCGGTTATGGAAACAGATAAATGGGGAAGACGCGTTCGTGCGTTCAGGAAATTAAAAGGTTTCACCCAGGAAGGGCTGGCTAAGGAAATAGGCATTTCCGTCTCTGTACTTGGGGAAGTGGAAAGAGGGAGTCGTATCCCGAAGGAATACTTCTTGGTGAAGGTGGCAGATGTGCTCAATATTTCGCTGCAGGATCTTGATCCTCAGGGTGAGTTGGAACATAGTGAATAATTCGATATATGATAGATTGATTAACGAAATATATAATCATTGAACAAGCTGCATTGCAGCGACAGAACGTCATGTAAACGCCGGGTAACCATTTTATAAAAAGGCTGAATTCATTCGTGTTATCAGACGCGGATGGGACGGCCTTTTTTCGATGGTTTCTATGACACTTAGAAGAACTGGAACTTTAGGGGTGTTACAATTCCGGATATTGTGTAAAATAGTATGGTATATATTCGTATCAGTCTAGTAACGCAGGAAAGCAGATAGAATAGGAGTGAAAACAAATGAGTCATGAAGAAATTAATGACCAGTTTCGCGTAAGGCGCGAAAAAATGGAATCGATCCGGGAAAAAGGAATGGATCCATTCGGTAAACGTTTTGACCGTACACACAGCTCATCCGAAATCAAATCACAATATGATGAGTTTTCTAAAGAAGAGTTAGAAGAAAAAGAGATTACGGTAACGATTGCTGGCCGAATCATGACAAAACGCGGAAAAGGAAAGGCTGGATTTGCCCATCTTCAGGATCTGGAAGGACAAGTCCAAATTTATGTTCGTAAAGATGCAGTGGGCGAAGAAGCATATGAGTACTTTAATACTGCTGATCTTGGAGATATCGTAGGAATTACAGGAACGGTTTTCAAAACGAAAGTTGGAGAGCTTTCAGTTAAAGCGAAAGAATTCCATCTGCTGACAAAGGCTCTGCGTCCGCTCCCTGAAAAGTTCCACGGACTAAAAGATGTAGAACAGCGCTATCGTCAGCGTTACCTTGACCTGATCACAAGCCAGGAGAGCAAGGAGACGTTCATCGCCCGCAGCCGCATCATCCAATCGATGAGAAGATATTTAGATGACAACGGCTATCTTGAAGTGGAAACACCTATGATGCATTCCATTGCAGGAGGAGCTTCTGCCCGTCCATTTACAACGCATCACAATGCTCTGGATATGCCTCTATATATGAGAATCGCCATTGAGCTTCATTTGAAGCGTCTGATTGTGGGCGGACTTGAAAAAGTATATGAAATCGGCCGTGTATTCCGTAACGAAGGGGTATCTACCCGTCACAACCCTGAATTCACGATGATCGAGCTTTATGAAGCATATGCAGATTACCGCGACATCATGGCACTTACTGAAAATCTGGTCGCCCATATCGCAAAAGAAGTATTCGGTTCAACAACGGTTCCATACGGCGAGTATGAAGTGAACCTTGAGCCTGAATGGACCCGCCTTCATATGGTGGATGCCGTTAAAGAACATACCGGCGTAGACTTCTGGAAAGAAATGTCGGATGAAGAGGCAAGGTCTTTAGCCAAAGAGCACGGCATTGAAATCAAAGACAATATGCAATACGGCCATGTCGTAAACGAATTCTTCGAGCAAAAAGTAGAGGATAAGTTGATTCAGCCTACTTTCATCTACGGCCACCCTGTGGAAATCTCTCCGCTGGCGAAGAAAAATCCGGAAGATCCTCGTTTCACCGATCGTTTCGAATTGTTCATCGTTGGCCGCGAGCACGCAAATGCGTTCACGGAGCTTAACGATCCGATCGATCAAAGAGAACGCTTTGAAGCACAGCTCAAAGAAAGAGAAGAAGGAAATGATGAAGCGCACATGATGGATGACGACTTCATAGAAGCATTGGAATATGGTATGCCTCCAACAGGCGGACTTGGAATCGGTATTGACAGACTTGTCATGCTGTTGACGAACTCACCATCCATTCGTGATGTACTGCTGTTCCCGTTAATGCGTCATCGCGATTAATATGATTTGCAAAAAAGCAGCGGCCGAAGCCTGCTGCTTTTTTGTTTACATGCTTTGTAATATGTGGGCTGCGAAACGATGCTAATGTTTAATCTAATTCTGTAGTGGTATAACAATAAGAATATATTTATTTTAACTTTAATAAAAAAAGATAAAAAAACATCTTGCACCATGGTTTATATGGTGGTATATTATTATCTGTTGCCGCAAAACACGGCGAACAACACAAAAAACTTTTTTAAAAAGTTATTGACACCACGGTGTCGATGCTGTAATATTTAAAGGGTCGCTTCGAACGAAGCACTAAACAAATTGAACCTTGAAAACTGAACAAAACAAGACAATACGTCAACGTTAATTCTAGATTTACCGCAACGATTGAATCGTTGCAAACAAGAGCTATTCAAACTTTTATCGGAGAGTTTGATCCTGGCTC
>NZ_JABMCR010000233.1 GCF_013179555.1 Bacillus haikouensis | reverse complement strand
AAGAGTGCGAAACGCAAGATAGAACGCGTACAGCCGGAAGTATGGGATGTACTGGAAGAGGTAATTAAAGAACATCCTGTTCTTTTAAACCGTGCACCTACTCTTCACAGACTTGGGATTCAAGCATTCGAACCTACACTTGTCGAAGGTAGAGCGATCCGTCTTCACCCGCTCGTATGTACTGCATACAATGCGGACTTTGACGGTGACCAAATGGCGGTTCACGTACCATTATCTTCTGAGGCACAAGCCGAAGCGCGTATGCTGATGCTGGCTGCCCAAAACATCCTGAACCCTAAAGATGGTAAACCAGTCGTTACACCATCACAGGATATGGTACTTGGTAACTATTATCTGACACTTGAACGTGAGGATGCAGTCGGGGAAGGAATGGTCTTCTCGGACGCAAACGAAGTACTGCTTGCTTACCAAAGTGGATATGTACACTTGCATACCCGCATTGGAATCCATGCAGGAACACTTCACAACAAAACGTTCACTGAGAAACAGAACAAACAAATGTTATTAACAACGGTTGGTAAAGTGATCTTTAACGAGATTTTGCCTGATTCATTCCCGTTCATTAATGAACCGACAAAGACGAACTTGGAAGAAGCAACACCTGAGAAGTACTTTGTGGATCCGGGAACTGATATCAAAGAAGAAGTAAAAAGCCGTGAGTTGATCAATCCGTTCAAAAAAGGTTTCTTAGGAAACATCATCGCAGAAGTATTCAAGAAGTTTGCGATCACCGAAACTTCAAGAATGCTCGATAAAATGAAAGACCTGGGATTCAAATATTCTTCGAAAGCGGGTATTACAGTCGGTATCGCAGATATCGTAGTATTAGCTGAAAAAGAGCAAATCCTTGTAGAAGCACAAAGTAAAGTGGATAACGTATTGAAGCAATTCAAACGCGGTCTGATTACGGAAGATGAGAGATATGATCGTGTAATCTCCATCTGGAGTGCTGCTAAAGATACAATCCAAGGTAAATTAATGGCGACCCTTGATAAGCGCAACCCGATCTTCATGATGAGTGACTCTGGTGCCCGTGGTAATGCATCCAACTTCACTCAGCTTGCTGGTATGCGTGGTCTGATGGCCAACCCGGCCGGCCGCATCATTGAATTGCCGATCAAATCAAGTTTCCGTGAAGGCCTGACGGTTCTTGAATACTTTATCTCTACCCACGGTGCCCGTAAAGGTCTTGCCGATACAGCACTGAAAACAGCTGACTCAGGTTACCTGACTCGTCGTCTTGTGGATGTGGCACAGGATGTTATCGTACGTGAAGAAGACTGCGGAACTGACAGAGGTCTGTTGGTTGGTTCCATTAAAGAGGGGACAGAAATCATCGAACCTCTTGAAGAACGTCTGCTTGGTCGTTATTCGCGTAAAACACTTCGTCACCCTGAAACGGATGAGATTCTCGTCGATGAAAATCAGCTGATCAATGAAGACTTAGCCAAAGCCATCGTAGATGCAGGAGTTGAACACGTTTCTATCCGTTCTGCATTCACATGTAACACACGCCACGGTGTGTGTGAAAAATGTTATGGTACAAACTTAGCTACTGGTCAGAAGGTAGAGGTAGGAGAAGCAGTCGGTATCATCGCTGCACAATCAATCGGGGAACCAGGTACACAGTTGACGATGCGTACGTTCCATACCGGTGGGGTTGCAGGAGACGATATCACTCAAGGTTTACCGCGTATCCAGGAAATCTTCGAAGCGCGTAATCCGAAAGGGCAGGCTGTCATCTCCGAAATTGATGGTGTCATTACTTCAATTGGAGAAGGAAAAGACCGTCAATATGAAATCACTGTTCAAGGTGATGTGGAATCAAGAAATTACACAGCTCCTTACACAGCCCGCATGAAGTTCGCTGTTAACGATAAAGTTGCACGCGGACAGGAACTTACGGAAGGTTCGATCGATCCGAAAGAACTTCTTAAAGTGCGTGATGTATCCGCTGTTCAAGAATACTTGCTGCGCGAAGTACAAAAAGTATATCGTATGCAAGGGGTTGAAATCGGCGATAAACACGTTGAAGTTATGGTTCGTCAAATGCTTCGCAAAGTTCGCGTCATTGACGCTGGTGAAACCGAAGTGCTTCCGGGTACTCTCATGGATATCCATCAGTTCAGAGATGCGAATGAACATGCATTACTCAAAGGAAATCTCCCGGCAACAGGAAGACCTGTATTGCTTGGAATCACGAAAGCTTCCCTTGAGACGGATTCCTTCTTATCTGCAGCTTCATTCCAGGAAACAACCCGCGTGTTAACGGATGCTGCAATTAAAGGAAAACGTGATGAACTTCTAGGATTGAAAGAAAATGTCATCATCGGTAAACTGGTACCTGCTGGTACAGGTATGCAGCGCTACCGCAAAGCTGAACCTGTTTTAGCTGAAGAAACCAGCGAAGAGACAGTTACAGTAGAGTAATCTAATATGGCTAACTCTTAGAGTGATCTTGTATTCTAAGAGTTAGCTTTTATAAATCTTTTAATTCTGTGTTGACACAGCAATTTTAAGATGATAATATATTCAAGGTTGCTCCTATTAATAACCTGCTACTTTGGAGGATATCAAATGTCTTATGAAAAAGTATCACAGGCGACAGAAATTATTGTAGGGACAAAGCAAGCAGTGAAAGCTCTGAAAAATGGTCATGTACTGGAAGTTGTTATCGCGGAAGATGCTGATCCCAAGGTAATAGCGAAAGTAGTGCAGACAGCTAAAGATCTGAACGTTACGGTTACCAAAGTGGATTCAATGAAGAAGCTCGGTAAATCGTGCGGAATAGATGTTGGGGCGGCAGCTGTTGCGATTATACAGTAAAATAGTTTTTGTGGACTATATCTGCAAAAACTTTACTTTTACCCAAAAATGAACCACCTGGATGTGTGGGCTTACCAAGTTAGAAGGGAGGAAAACAAAATGCCAACTATTAACCAATTAGTTCGCAAGCCTCGTCAGTCAAAATCTACAAAGTCTAAGTCACCAGCACTTAACAAAGGTTATAACAGCTTTAAGAAAGTGCACACGAACTTGTCTTCTCCACAAAAACGTGGTGTATGTACTCGTGTAGGTACTATGACTCCAAAGAAACCGAACTCGGCGTTACGTAAATATGCACGTGTTCGTTTGACAAATGGAATCGAGGTTACTGCTTACATTCCTGGTATCGGTCACAACCTTCAAGAGCACAGTGTCGTGCTTATCCGTGGAGGACGTGTAAAGGATTTACCAGGGGTACGTTATCATATCGTACGTGGTGCGCTTGATACAGCTGGAGTTGAAGGCCGTATGCAAGGACGTTCTAAATACGGAACTAAGCGCCCTAAAGCAGCAAAAAAATAATAAAACAATAATAGATTCATTTCTCATTGAAAGGAGGAAATCACATGCCACGTAAAGGTCCTGTAGCAAAAAGAGACGTTTTACCTGATCCAATGTACAATTCTAAATTAGTTACTCGTTTAATCAATAAAATCATGATTGACGGTAAAAGAGGTAAAGCTCAAAAGAAATTATACTCTGCTTTTGATATCATCAGCGAGCGTTCTGGAAAAGATGCAATGGAAGTATTCGATGCAGCTTTAAAGAACATCATGCCGGTATTGGAAGTTAAAGCTCGTCGTGTTGGTGGTTCAAACTACCAAGTACCTGTTGAAGTTCGCCCTGAGCGTCGTACGACTTTAGGTCTTCGTTGGTTAGTAAACTACTCTCGTCTTCGCGGTGAGAAGACTATGGAAGAGCGTTTAGCTAACGAAATCCTTGATGCAGCTAATAACACTGGTGCTTCTGTCAAGAAGCGTGAAGATACACACAAGATGGCTGAAGCGAACAAAGCGTTTGCTCACTATCGCTGGTAATCTTTAATTAACAAACAAATCACACTCATATAAGGAAGGAGAAAGACCACATGCCAAGAGAGTTCTCCTTAGAAAACACTCGTAATATCGGTATCATGGCACACATCGATGCCGGTAAAACAACTGCAACTGAGCGTATCCTTTTTTACACTGGACGTATCCATAAAATTGGAGAAACTCACGAAGGTGCTTCTCAAATGGACTGGATGGAGCAGGAGCAAGAACGTGGTATCACGATCACATCTGCTGCGACAACAGCTCAATGGAAAGGCCATCGTATTAACATCATCGATACACCAGGACACGTAGACTTCACTGTTGAAGTTGAGCGTTCACTGCGTGTACTTGATGGTGCAGTAGCAGTACTTGATGCTCAATCAGGTGTTGAGCCTCAAACTGAAACGGTTTGGCGCCAGGCAACAACTTACGGGGTTCCCCGTGTTGTGTTCGTTAACAAGATGGACAAAATCGGTGCTGACTTCCTTTACTCTGTAAAAACTCTTCATGAGCGTTTACAAGCAAATGCACATCCGATTCAGCTTCCTATCGGGGCTGAAGATGACTTCGAAGGAATCATCGACTTAGTGGAAATGAAAGCTTACTTCTACGAAGATGATCTTGGAACACGTGCTGAAGCTCGTGACATTCCTGATGAGTATAAAGATCAAGCTGAAGAATACCGCGGAAAATTAATTGAAGCAGTATCTGAACTTGATGAAGAGTTAATGATGAAATACCTTGAAGGCGAAGAGCTTACAAATGATGAGCTTAAAGCTGCTATCCGTACAGCGACTCTAACTGTTGAGTTCTATCCGGTAGTTTGCGGATCAGCCTTCAAAAACAAAGGGGTTCAATTACTGATTGACTCAGTAATCGATTATCTTCCGGCACCAACTGATGTTGAAGATATCAAAGGCTTTATCCCTGAGACAGAAGAAGAAGTAACTCGTCCATCTTCAGACGAGGCTCCATTCTCTGCACTTGCGTTTAAAGTTGCTACTGACCCTTATGTTGGTAAATTGACATTCTTCCGTGTGTACTCTGGTATCTTAGATTCTGGTTCATACGTAAGAAACTCTTCAAAAGGCAAGCGTGAGCGTGTAGGACGTATCCTGCAAATGCATGCGAACTCCCGTGAAGAGATCTCAAGCGTTTACGCTGGGGACATTGCAGCGGCAGTTGGTCTTAAAGATACTAGTACTGGCGATACACTATGTGATGAGAAGAATCTTGTTATTCTTGAATCAATGGTATTCCCAGAGCCTGTTATCTCTTTATCAGTTGAGCCTAAATCAAAAGCCGACCAAGATAAAATGACGACTGCTCTACAAAAACTGCAAGAGGAAGATCCTACATTCCGCGCGCATACTGACCAGGAAACTGGACAAGTTATCATCGCGGGTATGGGCGAGCTTCACTTAGATATCATCGTTGACCGTATGAAACGTGAATTCAAAGTAGAAGCTAACGTTGGTGCTCCTCAAGTATCTTACCGTGAAACTTTCCGTGATACGGCTAAAGTTGAAGGTAAGTTCGCACGTCAATCTGGTGGACGCGGACAATTCGGACACGTTTGGATCGAATTCGCTCCTAACGAAGAAGGTAAAGGATTCGAATTCGAGAATGGTATCGTCGGTGGTGTGGTTCCTCGTGAATACATCCCTGCAGTACAGGCTGGTCTTCAAGATGCACTTGAAAATGGTGTACTTGCCGGTTTCCCACTGGTTGATGTTAAAGCAAGATTATTCGATGGATCTTACCATGATGTTGACTCCTCTGAAATGGCGTTTAAAATCGCTGCTTCAATGGCACTTAAGAATGCCGCTTCTAAATGTAAGCCGGTAATCCTTGAGCCAATGATGAAGGTAGAGGTTGTTATCCCTGAGGAATACCTTGGAGATATCATGGGTGACGTCACTTCCCGTCGTGGACGTGTGGAAGGTATGGAAGCACGCGGTAACGCACAAGTTGTTAAAGCGTTCGTACCTCTATCAGAAATGTTTGGATATGCAACGTCTCTTCGTTCTAACACACAAGGACGCGGAACATACTCCATGCACTTCGATCACTACGAAGAAGTACCTAAGTCGATTTCAGAAGAAATCATCAAAAAAAATAAAGGTGAATAATTGATTTATTCCCTTCAATAAAGTATAAATACTATGTAAGCTTTAACTCTTTCAGAGGTGGAGAAATCCGCTTCTGAAATTGACTTAACAATATACTTATTTCTTTTAAAATTAAAGGAGGATTTTCAAATGGGTAAGGAAAAATTTGATCGTTCCAAGCAACATGCGAATATCGGTACAATCGGTCACGTTGACCATGGTAAAACTACTTTAACTGCTGCAATCACAACTACTCTTCACAAGAAGTATGGTCGTGGAACTGCAATGGCTTATGACCAAATCGATGGTGCACCAGAAGAAAGAGAACGTGGAATCACAATCTCTACTGCACACGTTGAGTATGAAACTGACACTCGTCACTATGCACACGTTGACTGCCCAGGACACGCTGACTATGTTAAAAACATGATCACTGGTGCTGCGCAAATGGACGGTGGGATCCTAGTAGTATCTGCTGCTGATGGTCCAATGCCACAAA
>NZ_JABMCR010000232.1 GCF_013179555.1 Bacillus haikouensis | reverse complement strand
TTCCCGCAGGAGTCTTCGTCTTGCACTCCAATCAACCGCTGTAAAGTGCTAAAACTTAAGTGTACATTGAACAAAATAATAACCCGAACTAATTTGCCAGTTAGAAGGCAATTTAGTTCGGGTTTTATTTAGACTATAACACTTTTGTCCTAGCCTCTTTTTGCTATTTTATCCCATCCCATACTTCATGATCACACCGCAAGCCAGCCTCTTTCCGGCATCACCTGAGGGCTGCGATTGATAATCGTCAGGATGTTGGTGTATGATGACCCCTTTCCCGATGACATCCTCCACTTTGAACCTGTTCGTAAAAAATGTCATTTTGCCGTAGCCATCATTTGAGAAAAGCACCGGGAAATCCCCGGCATGATTTCCATGGGGCGAATTGGTTGGGTTCCAGTGTCCGCCGGCTGATTGAAATGGATCTGCTTTGTCTCCTATCTCACACACTCCTTTTTCATGAAGATGGAACCCATGTGGTCCAATAGGTTTTTTACCGCCGTTTCCTTTTTGATACTGCGGTAATCCCTGCACTTCTATGAACACTTCTACTCCGTTCGGTACTTCACGAAAAAAAACATATCCGTTTATTTTTGGAGCCAGCGGTCCTCCTTGTATCACGGCATATGCCATCACCGGCACATTACGATAAGGATAATACGAATAGGCAGGATAGCCATATTGATAATAGTTCATCGATGCCTCCTCCTTCGCTGTATGCTTCATAACCACTATATGAAAGGAAGGAAACGTTCATGCCGATTTCAATCAAACGTTTGTTTAACTCAGCAGCCCCCTTTGGTATCAGCCATTTTAGAATTAATCAAACGTTTGTTTAACTCCTTGGCCCCGCTGCCAGCTATCTGCAAAATGGTTTAATTTTCCTATTACAATATACACTGGCGGGCTTGTCCGAAAAATGGTATATTTTCTGAAACTTCAGATTTTTTCCTCAATGTAAAATACCATTTTCAGGAGGGATTCATATGCAAGGTGAAATCAGGTTAATTCCATACTTCATGGATGAATTGGTGGCTGATGCAAACGAAATTCCCAAAGGCATTGATTTAATTCAAGCTCCCAGCCTATGGAACAATGGTTATAAAGGAAAAGGTATCACGGTTGCGGTCCTGGATACCGGTTGTGATGTCAACCACCCGGACCTGAAAGGAAAAGTAAAAGGGTATCGTAATTTCACAGACGATGATGATGGCGCTGAGGATAATGTGACAGACTACAGCGGACACGGTACGCATGTCTCAGGTACGATCGCTGCAAGTGAGAATGGAAATGGTGTAATTGGAGTCGCCCCTCTCGCTGAATTGCTGGTCGTAAAGGTCCTCGCAGGCAGCCGGGGAAGCGGTGAATATGACTGGATCGTCAATGGCATCCAATATGCGATTGATCAAGGTGTAGATGTCATCTCCATGTCCCTGGGCGGTCCGACCGATTATGAGCCCCTTCACGAAGTGATCCAAAGAGCAGCCGCTGCGAATATCCTGGTCGTATGCGCCGCTGGCAATGAGGGGGATTCGGACAGCTCGACAGACGAGTTCTCTTATCCGGCATCTTACAACGAAGTCATTTCGGTCGGATCCATCGACCTCCAAAGGAATTCATCATACTTCACAAATTCCAATAATGAAGTGGACCTTGTTGCACCTGGTGAAAAGATATTATCCACCATTCCCGGCGATAAATTTGCCAGGCTCAGTGGAACGTCCATGGCTGCTCCGCATGTATCCGGTGCCCTTGCTCTTTTAAAAGAGTACGAACAGGCAGCCTTTGAAAGGACATTATCCGAATCCGAACTGTATGCTCAACTCATAAAACGGACAGTACCCCTGAACTTTCCAAAAACACTCGAAGGAAACGGCCTGCTGTACTTAACAGCACCAGACCTCCTGAAGGAGCACATTCGGAATCAGCCTTTGGCCCAAATAGGATAAACAACCATGGAATGTGAATTGGGACTCACTTCAATAAATGCAAAGAAAGGACCGCCCAGAGCGGTCCTTTCTTATAAACCAAAGTAAATCCGTTAAATTATTGTAGTCTGCTCTCAACTTGCTGGCATACTTGATCAGCACTTAACCCGCTTGCCTCAATCACAGATCCCTGTGTAACGGCGTTCTGGATGCCCATCACATTAGAGTCGATTCCTGTTACAACGCAGCAGTCACAGCCTTGCGCATCTGATTCCTGTTTAAGTTCTACAACATCATGTCCTTTTTCACGCAAAGCCTGCACAACATTTTGTAAAGACTCCTCAACACCGATTCTTCTCGCCATATCGTTATACCTCCAATTTTTATCAAGCTTCTGCGGCTTCCCGCCTCCACTTTATTATTTCTAGCATTAGGTTTTTCTTTCAGGGAAAAAGATATTCATCAATCTTCCTAAGTTTTTCGAATTTGTTTTTTAACCACGTTAGCCAGCACTGCAAATATTCATGATCGTTTCTGACTGATTCCGGCTGTGGACTGGAGTGGAAATCAATGGCCGCCATGATGGCTGGCTTTTCTTCCTCTTTTGGAGGATGTAGCGTGGAAGCATGAAGAAGCTGCTTTTCAAACCCTGTCCAACTTGCCACTTCCATAAGCAAGTCAGTCAGCTTCACACGGGGGATTAGCTTATATAGAGATAAACTATGTTCTCGTGCTGTTTCCGGTACGTTTTTCTCCAAACGATGGACATGCAGTCGTCCATCTTCAAAATTAACCCCATCTAATTCTGTAATATTAGCTTTAATCCATTTAAGCCGATTATGTAATGAATCCATTTTATCTGCTAAGTATTCATCAACAGAAGGAGGTGCGCTAAGTTCGTTAAGATGCTTGTTTTGCTCCCATGTTTCTTTCGTCACTAAATAATTATCAAAATCTTGATGTTGCCGACTTCCTTTAATAGAGACATTACCTGAGCGTACCAAGTTTCTTAACTCGGTTAGAACAGCCATCTCATAATATTGGCGATTAACATTCCCATCATCATCATACACGCTTCCGCAGAACTTCCATTTGCATCTCCCAGCCATAGACATTCCCTTTAAAGAACTTTCTTTGCTCCTGTTCGGATATTGCAAGGTGTGAAAAGCCACTTTCAACTACTTTAAGGAAAGTTCCTCCATCTTTTGAAGTCAACTTGAACTCAACTAGCGTAGAATTTTCTCTCTTTGGTTCCTCTCCGGGAAATGAACTTGCCCACCGACATGCAAGGTAGTATGGAGGTTCTGACTGTTCAATCAACACCGGGAATTGCCCGTACTTCGTGTCAGCCACCACACGTGACCCATCTACCTGCACCTTGTCCGGACCAGGTGCATCGCCCACCCACCATGCCGGTTGGCTAATTAACTCCCATACCGATTGAATAGATGCGTTAATAAAAACTTCTCTTTTTATTTGATCATTATCCATTACTACTCCTCCTTTTCATAAGTGCAACCAAAGTGCAGCACATATAATCACCCGGGTGCAACCATAGTGTTGCACATTAAAGGATGTAAGGTTTCTAATTAATTTTTTCCTTTCAATTTGACTTAATTGAGATTAGTTCTTACCTTATCTGAATTTTCGCCTAAGCTATATCATAAAAAAAGTGCGCAAATCTTGTAACGGAATTGCCCTCTTTAATGGAAGATACAACGGAGTTAATAACTGGGAATTCATCGTTAGTATAAGGCATATACTTGTACTAACTTTATTTGCGGGGTGACTGTTGTGAAACTTAGATGCCTAATTATTGGTGCTTTTTCTTTATTCCTTATTGCGTCAGCCGTATTTCTCATAAGTCAAATTCAAGTTGTACATTCAAATATGATTAAACAAGCCCAGCAAGATAAAATAGAGGAGACTGACATAATTAATAAGGTCTCTAGCCAATTAATACAGGATGGATACCCGGTTTCAGGCATGGTTACTAGTTCCTCACCTTTTAATATGAAAATTTATCTATCTCAAATAGTTTCGGATAATAGCGAAAAAGAGATTAAATTAGTTGTACGACGAATTGCTAAACAAAATGGGTTTGATAAACACTCGGTTGAAATTGCATATGATGATGAATAAAACATAAGCATCGGGTAGCTCCTGCCAGAGGAGCTATCCGCTATTTTATTCTCTTATTCAAATTATCCTCTCTTACCTACACAATTAAGGGGCGGATCCTACACACAGCAAACACCCCTCTATAAAATCCTAGACAAAACTTCGCTTTGATAAGAAAATGATCAAACCGCACAGTAACGCTGCAATAACCAAGGATAAAAAGTATAAGGCTGGTGAAATTGTAGCACCAAATGAAACTCTGGTGGGTAGTTTTTCAACATTGTTCCAAGCAGCTTTTATATCGGGTACATACCTTTTCGTTTTTATATAGCCAATTATCATCGTACTAATGAAATAAACAACATGGAGTATAAAAGAACATAAAATTGCCTGTATTATTAATTTCAATTAGAATCACTCACTCTCCGAATTAGTCTAAAATGTGCTTTCAATGCTGTAAGCTATACCGTGACTCATCTTAAACTGATGTCCTGGATTACAGCGGAATTATCATACGGGTCGTCGATTATTAGTTAGCAGATTTTCAGTTATCAGCAGCGTTCAATTCTTACAACAAACAAATAATGTTTATGTTCAATTAATAACACGTTTTATATATAATCAATGTAATAATTACACTCAGAACTTATCATAAGCAGAAAGGTGATATTAAAATGGAAAACTTTTATCTGTTTGTCATTATGTGTATTTTTCTAATTACTTTACCCGGTCCCGATACTGCAATTGCTACAAAAAACACTGTCACCTTTGGGAGAAACGAGGGTCTTAAAACTGCTTTAGGCACTTGTTGTGCCCTTCTTATCCATACTTCCGCTGCTGTATTTGGACTTTCAGCCATCATTGTGAAATCTGCATTATTATTTTCTGTCTTCAAATACGTCGGTGCTGTTTACTTAATATATTTGGGTGTTAAGACATTATGGTCTATAAAGAAAAAAGAAGAAGCAGCAAGCGTTGAAATGACCTCAAAAAGACAGTTTGTAAACACATCTTGTTTTAAACAAGGGTTCCTTACAAATATTCTAAATCCTAAAGTTGCTGTCTTTTTCTTAACTTTTTTGCCTCAATTCGTGGACTCAGGAAGCAATAACTTTTTACCATTTCTTATTATGGGTATCACTTATACTGTATTGACATCCATATGGTTTTTACTTTATGTTTTTTTAATTAATCAGATTAGTGCTTTTATGAAAAAACCTAAAACACAAAATATCATTGAAGGGATTACAGGTACTATACTCATAGGTTTTGGTATAAAACTAGCTCTTGAAAAGACTCATAATTAGATTATTTTCATCTATAAAATAAGACCCTTGATTATTTGCTTGTATAAATTATCTTTATCAACCCTGTTAAACTAAACTCCCAATGATTGAATAAAGAAAAAGCTGAAGATCAAACAGCCGATCTTCAGCTATGTTCCGGTTCAACTAAATCGTAGGTTAGAACCATCAGCAACCCTAGACAAAAAGTTGATTTATTCCTTAATAAGCAAGTTTAAAATAAAAGATGATAACAAACCTGACAATCCCACAATGAGCAAGGACGATGCCATGTTACTAATGCTTATACCACTCCATCCTCCAATTGCGAAACTGATCACCCAAACCACAGACGATTCAATCGTAAGTGCTAAAAAGAATCTAACATTAAAAAACGATTTCAACTTGGCGTACTTTTGAAAAATCTAAAAAGTGATAGCCAGAGCAAATCCAACTATAACTAAATTTACTGTATAAATAGCTTATACCCCTTTTTAGTGTGTTTGTTCACCATGGCCCTAAATTATTATGATTGCCGAGTGAATATGGTTACAGTATTTCATACTTAAATTTAAAATTAATACCAATTATTTCAAATTACCACCTTTAACTCAATGTTTTAATTTTATTAAAAAAGCTTATCTTTTTTCAGATAAGCCCCCTATCACAGATTAACTACTCTATAAAAGTTAAAGCGAATTAGATAACGATTCATTATCTGATACTTCACTTTTCAAAAACCCGTCCCATTTATTGAATTAAAAAACAAAAAAAGTCGAAGATCACCAAAAGGGACCTTCTTGTAATGCCTAGTAAATATATATCCATAATCCCTCTCCTCCAGGAAACCCGTAGTGCTGCCGCCAAGAGCTTAAAGGGGTTTTATCTAGAAAAAACTCACAAAGTTACAGAGAAAATCACCCTCTGCAAAAGTAAAGGGTGATATCTCAATTTCTAATTATTATTTTGCTTGTTTAATAGTAAACTGGTGTGGTTTTGCATCAACTCTAAAGCCATCGTCATCTTTTGCTTCCGTATATATAGTATAAACTCCGTCTGGTAAATCTTCTTTTGGCTCCCATTTCAAGTGAATTTCTGCTTGGTGATCAACATCGAATGTATCAACGACTTCACCATCTGCCCCTTTAATTTTGAAGTTCCAGTCTACTTTTTTAATA
>NZ_JABMCR010000231.1 GCF_013179555.1 Bacillus haikouensis | reverse complement strand
CTCCCCTGTCCGGAAGTGCGGCGGTGGTCATGACTGTTACGAGCAATGCAGTTCCGACAGCACCTGATACTTGTCGCATAGTATTGTTCATTGCAGTTCCATGCGGAATCAGATGATTCGGGAGCTGATTTAGACCTGCTGTCGTGACAGGCATCATCACCATCGCGACACCGAGCATTCTTACTGCATTTACCACCGCAAGGTACGTGAATGTAGTCTGAGGGGTAAGGTTTGTAAACATGAACGTTGTCACAGAAATAAGGATCAATCCTGTTACAGCCAGCCATTTTGCCCCAAATTTATCAAAGATCCGTCCCGTTATTGGATTCATGAATCCCATGATGAGTGCACCAGGCAGCAGCATGAGGCCGGATTCAAATGCAGTAAAACCAAGCATATTCTGCATCAGGATTGGAAGGACAGTCGCCCCTCCGATCATAGCGATAAAGACAACCATCCCGAGAGCAGTTGTAATTGTGAATAATCTTATCTTGAATACACGGAATTCAAGTATTGGCTGTTTCAATTTAAATTGTCTTAATATGAAGAATGTCAATGAGATTGAGCCTATGATCATTGCAGCAACAACTTGCAAACTTTCCCAACCGGTGGTCCCTGCAGTACTGAATCCGTAAAGCAAACCGCCGAATCCCAGTGAAGATAAGATGATCGACAATATATCGACTTTAGGGAATGTCTGCTTCGTTACATTTACCAAAATAAAGTAGGCAACGATGAGGTCGATGATAACGATCGGCAATATGACATAGAACAAGCTTCTCCACGGGAATTGATCGACAAGCCATCCTGACAGAGTCGGCCCGATGGCTGGTGCAAACGAGATGACAAGCCCGAACATCCCCATTGCACTGCCCCGTTTTTCAACTGGGTAGATCAGAAATAGTATCGTTTGCATCAGCGGCATGATGATGCCGGCCCCCGATGCCTGAACAATCCGTCCCACCATTAAGATGCCGAAATTTGGTGCGATTGCACATATCAACGTACCGGCTGCGAATAACCCCATTGCTGTAAGGAATAATGAACGAGTAGTGAAGCGTTCGATCAAAAACGCTGTAATGGGGATCATGACTCCGTTCACCAGCATAAAGATGGATGTGAGCCATTGAGCTGTACTTGCTTCAAGATGCAGGTCCTTCATAATATGCGGCAGTGCTGTAGCAAGCAGCGTTTGATTTAAGATGGCCGCAAATGCGCCTGAAATTAATACGAATAATAACGGAAACTTATTGAAGGTTTCGGTTGATTGAGATATATCATGTGATTGCGGCTTCATATTCTCCCTTCTTTCTTCATCCTTAACATTGTTTATTAAGTTATTTTTTTGATATCCCTGTCTTAACCAGATCAATTTCAAATCTGTACTTTGAAACTGCTTCTTCATAGCTTAATTCGTTTGAGATGCTGTGCACCAGATTATGAAATGTAACTGCAGATAAGATTTGCATAACATGATACAGCTGATGTTCATCAGAGATATTCAGGCTTTTCCAGTCCACCAGATCAAAAACTTCATCATACCGTTTATTCAATTCTTCCTTACTCAGGAATTTCGTGAATGCTTTTTCAATCTTATAGTTCATATTCAGAAGGACATTTTTTATGAAATTGTTCTGCCCTTGTGAATGGGATCGCTTTAATGTATGATGGAAAATTTCTGTAACCGCTTCAAAAATATCACCGTTGTATATCTTTAAATTAGTTAAGAATTTATCGTGTCTTTCCTGAGTATGTTCATTCAGCAAATAGAAAAATGCGTCCTCTTTATCTTGAAAATATTGATAGAAACTGCCACGGGGTATCCCTGCTGATTTCAGAATGTTTGATATTGAAGCTTCATAAAGTGAGACCCGTGAAAACTCTTTTTTTGCTGCTTCAATTAGTATCTGCTTTTTCTCTTCTTTTAAATTATAAAACGTTGGTTTTGGCATGCTTACCTCCATCCCGTCAAAGCGACACACTGTCATAATCAAGACCTTTACTACTATAGATGACACGATGTCATAAGTCAAAGAATAAACTTACACAATTCCGATCGTATATAAGTTTCCCGACATAACACAAAAAAAACGCTCTATATTGAGCGCCTTACAAATTTTATGTATTCGTTTTATTCATTTTTATTATTCAACACACATTGTTGAGTATCCAGGGACCAGCGTCCTGAATTCAACACGGCACCTGATTGGATCAGCTGAATTTTCTTCTTGAAAATCGGTCCGTCCACCACAAATGTATGGTACTCCCCATATTCCCCCATAACGCATATACCTTACTTCTGAACTTCTTCAAAAAATCGCCAGTCGAGGATCCGGCCAGGCCATGTATGATCCAAATGTTTTTCAGAAGCACGGCAGATCAAAGCAGTAAAACCGAAACATAGAAATTCTTCCATGCGGGCATTTGAATCTTAGAAGAGATCCCTGCTGGGAAAATTGGTTCTATCCCTGCTTTATTTGACACTTTTTCCTTCCATTTACGGTCTTCTTCAACATACAAACTGACGAAAGCGATTTGCTCGACACCCAGGAATCTTTTAGATGCCTTAGTGCATTCACCAGCGATTTTTCACAGTCACCGGCAGAATCCACCAAAAGTAAAGGAATACCCAACGCGTCGGCATGTAATTCGAGAATCTTCAGTTTGTTACCATGTGAATGATTGCGTTCGTATTTTAGATTCACCATCGATATAAGACAAACGACATCCATATTATCCTGTAATAGCTTATTAAGTGCAAGACAGCTGTCTTTGCCGCTGCTCCAGCAGTCAGCAACCTTTTTTTCTTATGTTTTTTTCAAACGATTACCCCTGCCTTCCATTCTAAAGTTTGGAACTTGCTGTATGTAATATTTCTCCATAAATAGAATTCCAGTTCGGATAATACTTATCGATATCTGACGGGGCAATAAAAACCCTCCCGGCGGATTCATGCTTTTTTTCAAAAAGATGGATCTGCTCAATGTCCATTCTGTAAAAGGCTTGATACCCGATTTTAGGATACTTGCCGGCTTCTTCCCAACATGGATTATCAGTGTGATCTACTATCACATAGCCAAGAAGTTCTGTAATTCCTTCGACACACCCTTCTTCCAGTGCTTCACGCATGATTGTCTCTTGTGGCGTTTCATCAGCTTCAACATGGCCGCCTGGAAAATCCCATCCCCTGTGTTCAATATCTACGAGCATAAGATTCCTCTCAAGAAAACAAAAACCATGTGCACTTGTTATCAACTTAAGATCTGGAAGCAATTCGCTCTCAACCCAATTTAATTTAACCAGCGATTTTCCCCATTTTACATGGATGCTTGACATTATTAGCCTTCTTTCATTTATTGGAATTTTGGTAACTGTTATCAACTCAGCATGTACTAGGTATAGCAGCACATGCCTGATTGGATAAATGGTAAAGCTTCACTTCCTATTCATGCTGAATAGGAAGTGAAAATAAACAAAAGCTAAAACAAAAACAAGGAAGGATCTGTACAAATGAAAAAATTTATTATGAGTATCTTCCTTATTCAATTGATCTCCAGCGGAATTCCACATCCTTCTGTTTCTGCCAAAAGTCTCGAGAGTATAGGTGTTACAGTGCCTTCTTATGCAAAGTGGGGACGGATCGCCATGCAAAAAACGAAAGAACGCTATCCAGAAGCCAAGATCATCGATTACCTCCATATCGGGCGGGAAGACAGTGAAGGAGATAGTATAGAAAAATTCAAACTGTGGTTAAAAGGAAAGGACAGGGAATTCGGAGTACAAATTAACATCAAATTTGATCCTGAAACAGATGAATTGAAACAGATATCGTTTAAAGAAGTATCAAGATAATCTTAAAAATTGCTGAATTAGTACCCGCCAATAAAAACGAGTATTAATTCAGCAGAGTCCAACCTTGTCTCTTCAACTACTTGGTTGGTTCATTCCCCCATCAGGATAAGTTTTCTTCAAGAAAGTAATCGAGGCATGAATCAGTTCCCTTAGTACGTCTTCGTCAATATCATCTACTTTATTGATGTAGACACACGCTTTTCCGGTTGTGTGTTTTCCGAATTTCTTCAGAAGTTCTTCCCGTTCCTCATCTCCTGGTGCAAAATAGAGACTGACCTTGGCTTTTCGCGGGGAGTATCCCGCAAGAAATGAATCCCCTTCATGACCTGTCTTATATTTGTAATGGTACGAACCGAATCCGATCATGCTCGGTCCCCACATTTTAGCAGGAAATCCGGTTTCTTCTGTGAAAACATCCAAAAGTCTGTAGGCATCTTCCCGCTTTCTTTTACTTCCTGCACTTTCGATGAATTCAAGAACACTATTGTCATTCTGCTTTGTTTTTAATTCGTACAATTTGCCTCCCCTCATTCACTTCATTATGACTTTACATTCTACTTATCATCCCGAAATTCCTTCTTGAGGTATAGGAGATGATTCGGATGGAAGACCCATTCCCTCGGGTTGGAGACTTGATGATTGGGGAAGAGATCTCAGTGTTTTGTTCAAAGCCCACACGATGGAGATAAATAAAATACCACCAGCACTTGAAAGGTATACGATACCGGGGCCAAACTGATTAGCAAGATATCCTCCCAGTAGAGAACCAGTCGGCATTGCCAATGCACCTAATGACGCAGTTACAGAGAATATTCTGCCGAGCAGATGGGAAGGTACCATCGACTGAATGGCAGCCCCGAATATGACATTGGTTGCACCGATCGGAATCCACGCCAGCCCAAACAGAAAAATACTGACAGCATTAATAGGAACAATACCTGAAACCAGCCACATGGCTCCTCCGATCAAAAACAAAAGGATTGTCAGTTTACCGATGGCAAAGCGTCCAAACCATGATGCACATAATGCCCCGACCAGAGCTCCACCTGAAATTGCTGCCAAGTAGAGTCCATAAAGTTCGGATTCTCCTCTTCCATCAGCAAACGCAGGTAATATGGCATAAATAGATCCTATTGCAAAATTTGCAACGATGGAACCAAGAAGGAATTTGGCCAAATGTGATTTGAAAACAATGGAAAAACCTTCAACTAAATCGGTCTTATACTGGGTAACCGATTCTTTTATCTTTTGTTTTTCGTTAACAGTTTGCTTTTCTTCAAGCTTGATCAGGCTGAATAGGATGCTTGCAGCGATAAATGTAACGGCATCAATCATATAGAGAGTGACGGCGCCGACAATGGTCAGGAGAATGCCTGCAAGCGCGTTGAACGCAAGATCGACACCTTGAAAAGCAAAAGAGAATAATGAATTACTTTTAATAAGTTGATCTTTGTCGACAATCCGTGGAAGCAGGGCTGCCTGCCCGGGATATGCAAATTGATTCAGTGCAGAAATTACCGGCATAATAACCAGGATGAATGTCACAGAGAGAAAACCTGAATAGTGGGCAATAGGTATCGTTAATACAAGCATTCCTTGGATGATCTGCGTGGAAATCAACACCTTCTTTATCTGCCATCGATCAACTAGCGGACCAATCAGGAACTGAAGTGTCCCCGGCATCAGCGTCAAAAATCCGGCGAGTCCTGTGTAAAATGCATTTCCTCCCAGCTCATATACAAGCCACATTGCAGCAACATAATAGATACTGTCCCCCATATTGGTGACCATTCTCCCGAAGAACAAAGATGCGAAGTTCCGATTTTTGAATAGTAATTCTTTCATGATTAATCCAATCCCCCTTGTTCTGTGTGAAAAATTCAATCGTAATAAATAGTTTACAACCATTCAGAAAAATACTTTTATTCAGTAAAAATTATTTTACTTTTGATTCAAAAAAAACCGTTTTACCGGTCTTTTTCATCATCCATTACACGATCTGCAAATTTTGATTCTTCCACTTCGAATCCCATCCCGGTCATATAATAAATTTTTTGGTTAATTCCTTTCTCTTCTCTGGCTCTTTTTTGGAATTCTCCTACTAGTTCGAAGTATTCCTTAACGAACCATTTGAAATTATCTTCAGAGCTGGAGGTTTCCCAAGAAGATGCAAGTATATTCCAATCAGAAGGATCCTTGTCTCCGGCTTCTTCGAAAGCTGTACTGGGAGCTTCAAGAATCCTGCTCATCGTCCGTTCAAGCATACCGTACATCATAAGCCTCTTTGTTTCGCTTATTTCTTCTTTATGAGGAAGCAAGCTTGCATCAGGATAAAATCCGCTTGAGACCGATTGGAAGAATTTCTGTACAATCCCGTTTTTTTCTTCGGTTTTGACAATTTCTATCAAGCCGAGTTTCTCTAACTCTTTTAAGTGATAATGGATTCTTGCACGGGACATTTCGAACAATTCAGATAGCTGCTGTCCTGTATATGGCTTTTCCACAAGACGCATCATCAGTTTGATGCGAAACGGATCGCTTAACGCTTTTAATTGATCATACTCCTTGATGATAAACATCGATTTCATAAGAACATCCCCTGTAACTAATTTTACTCAGTAAACTTTATTTTACCGTGTAAATAAAGTTTAACATATTGAGAGATCTGTGGGCAATAGGTTCTAGCTTACT
>NZ_JABMCR010000230.1 GCF_013179555.1 Bacillus haikouensis | reverse complement strand
TGTACAAGGATGGATCATGAAGCCGGTAAATGGCGGGGAAGGAAAGAAGTATCCGCTGATTGTCGAGATTCATGGAGGTCCGCATACGATGTATGGAAATACGTTTTTTCATGAACTTCAGCTGCTGGCAGGTAAGGGGTACGGGATCCTTTACATCAATCCAAGGGGCAGTCACGGGTATGGACAGGAGTTTGTCGATGCCGTAAGGGGAGACTATGGAGGCGGTGATTATGAGGATATCATGGCTGCGGTCGATTATGTACTGAAGGAATATGACTGGATAGATGAATCAAGGCTCGGTGTGACCGGAGGAAGCTATGGAGGTTTTATGACGAATTGGATTATTGGACACAGCGGCCGGTTCAAAGCAGCCGTCACCCAACGGTCCATCAGCAACTGGATCAGCTTTTACGGTGTGAGTGATATCGGCTATTATTTCTCTGAATGGCAGATGAAGTGCGGTTTGAAGGATATCGAAAGCCTTTGGAAGCATTCTCCCCTGGCTTATGTTCAGCACATCGACACGCCTCTTTTGATCCTGCATAGTGAAAAAGACTACCGTTGTCCGATTGAACAGGCTGAACAATTGTATATCGCATTGAAAAGGGATGGGAAAAACGCGAGATTTGTACGTTTCCCAGAATCGAATCATAATCTTTCCCGTACCGGGAAACCTTCCTTGCGAAAAGCAAGGCTCCTGGAAATCATCGAGTGGTTTCAGGAATATCTGTAACATTCCGGCCGTCATTTCAAGAGAAGTGGCGGTCTTTTTGAATATTTTTTTCTATCTTCAGGAGGACAAAATACTGGGCAGACTCCCGTGAACTTCACTGAAATAAAATCTGGATAAATACATAAAAGCTCCATTGACAGTTTAAATCCGCCTGGTTTAGGAAAAGGTTTAAATAGCGGAACACCGAGTATGGCATTCTATCATTGGTATGATATGATGAAATAGAAGTTACGCATAAACGAATGAGAATTGTTCATTGTCGTATAAGGGGAAACATATACTATGGATATTAATGCAATAAAAGAGTGGTTTACCCTCGAAAATATAATGGAATTGGTTCAGCAGTATAGGGCACTCGGTCCTTTTGCCGGCATTCTGTTGCCGATGCTTGAGGCCTTTCTTCCCTTCCTGCCGTTAGTTGTCTTTGTGATGGCAAATGCCAACGCTTTTGGTTTATGGTTCGGGTTTCTTTTTTCCTGGATAGGGGCAGCTGCAGGTGCGCTTCTCGTATTCTTGCTGGTAAAGAGATACGGGGATACACGGTTGTTTCGCTTTCTGCAAAACAACCGTCAGGTAAACAGGCTGACTCGATGGGTAGACAAGCATGGATTCGGTCCATTGTTTTTACTTTTATGTTTCCCATTTACGCCTTCTGCCCTGGTAAACGTCGTGGCCGGCTTATCAGGCATCAGCATCGCTCAATATATGCTTGCTGTCTTAACAGGTAAAATGGTGATGATTTTTACCATAAGCTTTATTGGATATGATATTATATCATTAGTACAAAAGCCTATACGAACCGTTATAGTAGGGGTTATCATCTTTATATTGTGGATTATTGGAAAACAAATAGAAATACGTTTAAATAAAAAGTTGGATATCGACCAAAGAATTGAACGGAAAAAGCAGGAGGAATCGAATTGAGAGAAGAGGTAAAAAGAGAAGGTCTTGAATGGATTAAAGCTCTGGGAATCGGGTTGATCATTTTTATTGTCATTCGAACTTTTCTTTTCTCAAACTATGTAGTGGAAGGCGAATCGATGCTCCCGACATTGGAAGATGGCAATAAGCTTGTCGTAAACAAAATCGGTTATCAATTAGGTGACCTGAATCGGTTCGATGTAGTTGTCTTCCATGCGAACGAAAATGAGGATTATGTTAAAAGAATCATTGGTCTTCCTGGAGATAAAGTAGAATATAAAGAGGACAAACTATACATCAACGGAGAATCCTATCCAGAGCCGTATTTAGAGAAATTCAAGCAGGAATACATCGGCAATAAACTTACTGGAGACTTCACAATAGAAGAAATCACCGGTGAAAAGACCGTACCTGAAGGAAAAGTATTTGTCCTCGGTGACAACCGCAGGGGAAGCATGGACAGCAGGTACTTCGGGTTTGTCGACCAGGAGCAGATTGTAGGTAAAGTGGATCTCAGGTACTGGCCGATAAGTGAATGGGATATGCAATTCAAGAACTGATACACAGGAAGAATTTTGTTCATAGGGAACAAAGTTCTTTTTTTTATGGCTGCTTTGGGTTGAAACTCGGGGAAGCAGGATTTCCGGAGAAAGTTGTCGAAACCATAAATGGTAACAATGAAAGCGGTTCCCTAAGGTCTATATGACACATCAAGTAGTGTTCTCACCCACTGCGGAATAAGTGTTTATGTACGATTTTTGGCTGGATGCGGGGACGAAGGAGGAAATTTCATGAGATTAAAGGGCAAAGTGGCTCTTATCACGGGAGCAGCAAACGGAATCGGATATGCAGCAGCAGAAGTGTTTGTGAAAGAAGGGTGTCACGTCGCTCTTGTCGATTTTGATGATCAAACCGGGGAAGATAAAGAAAAATCATTGAATGGACTAAGGGGCGGCAAGGCTGCATTCTACCAAGGGGATGTGTCAGACCGTTCTTCAGTAGACGGTTTTGTAAAAAAAGCCAAGGAGCATTTCGGTAAAATCGACATCCTTATCAATAACGCCGGGATCACAAGGGACGGTATGCTGCATAAGCTGACTGCCGAACACTTTCAAAAAGTTCTCGATGTTAATTTGACAGGCGTGTTCAATTGTACCCAGGCCGTACTTCCTTATCTAATTGAAAATGGAAAAGGTAAAATCATCAATACTTCTTCCGTCAGCGGCGTGTATGGAAATGTTGGGCAGACAAACTATGCCGCAGCTAAAGCGGCTGTTGTTGGAATGACAAAGACATGGGCGAAGGAACTGGGGCGTAAAGGAATTAACGTCAATGCAGTGGCCCCGGGCTTCACTGAAACCGGAATGGTTGCAAGTGTCCCTGAAAAAGTGATTGAAGGCATGAAATCGATGGTTCCGCTAGGCAGGCTGGGGAAGCCCGAAGATATTGCAAAAGCGTATTTGTATTTAGCATCCGACGACAGTGATTATGTGAATGGAACTGTTCTCCATGTAGACGGCGGCATCATGATGTAAAAAGACAAAAATTCAAGACACATCGAAAGGGGAAGATTGATATGAGAAATGTAGTGATTACATCTGCTCTGCGTACACCCGTCGGAGCATTTGGAGGAGCATTCAAAGACCTTCTGCCGACAGACCTGGTCGTGCCTGTAATGAAGGAAGCAGCCAGACAAAGCCGCCTGAATCCCGGTGATATAGATGAAGTCATCCTTGGACATTGTATTCAGCGCACTGATCAGCCGAATACTGCCAGGACGGCAGCACTGCTCTCAGGTTTTGATGATACAACAACGGGATACACGATACAGAGGCAGTGTGCCAGTGGGATGCAGTCAATCATCTCTGCTGCCATGCAAATTCAGACCGGCTTATCGAATGTTGTCCTCGCGGGAGGAGTCGAAGCAATGAGCTCAAGTCCATATATAGTAAAACAGCATCGTTTCGGTCAACGTTTGCAGCATGGTGAGATCCGTGATTCGGTATGGGAAGTCCTGGAGGATCCGATTCACGGAATCATGATGGGAGAAACTGCTGAAAACCTGGCCGGAAGTCACGATATCTCCAGAGAAGACCAGGACCAATTTGCGATGCTTAGTCACCAAAGAGCGGTCAATGCTATCGAAAAGGGATACTTTGATTCTCAAATCGTTCCTGTTACAGTACGGAATCGCAGAGGAGAAAAAGTAGTCGATACCGATGAAAGCCCGCGTGCCGGGTTGACAGTGGACAAACTTGCTAAATTAAAGCCTGCTTTCCGTGACGCCGGGAGCGTAACAGCAGGGAATTCTTCCAGCTTGAATGACGGAGGAGCCGCACTTATCCTGATGAGCGAACAGGAAGCAGAGAAGAGAGGGCTTCAGCCACTGGCACGGATTGCAGGGTATTCTGTGGCAGGAGTGGATCCCAAAGTTATGGGAATCGGACCTGTTCCAGCCATCCAAAAAGGATTACTTAATGGGAGCTGGACGTTGGATGAAATCGATCTTTTTGAGATCAATGAGGCATTTGCCGCCCAGTACCTGGCAGTAGAAAAAGAGCTTGGTCTTGATCGGAACAAGGTGAATGTTAATGGAAGCGGCATCAGCATCGGACATCCTGTCGGGTGCACGGGTGCCCGGATAGCCGTCTCTCTAGTGCATGAACTCAAGAGGCAGAACCTGAAAAAAGGAATTGCTTCTTTATGTGTAGGGGGAGGCATGGGGGCGTCTGTTTTGATAGAAACAGTGTAAGTTTCATAGAAAATAAGGAGTACCAGTCCAGTAAATAAGGGGCTGGTCCTTTTTTGTACCATTGAAGCGGGCGGGAATCGAGTGCGATAATTTCCTCTGTGAGCCATTTGATCATAAAGAGCGGAATTGCTCTTCCAATATTCAGACTGAATATTTGTATAATTCCATATTTACCCATAAAATCGATCTTTTTGATCAATCGATTGTGATTCAATTTACTTATTTTAGAAGATTTACATTTATTTAACCCTTTTATAAAATTTTCTGGTGTACGCTAAATGAGTATTAATACTAAGGAGGCGGTACGTTTGAAACAGTTTTCAGGGAAAGTGGTCAGTATCATCACCGTGTTCGTCATGATTTTATTTATCTTCAGTGGAATGCAGATGGACAAAATCAATGCGGCGGGCAGCGGAACATGGAATTCACCGTTTTCAGTAAGTCAGGCGATCTCGAACCAAACCGGTGCAGCCTATTCAGTTGAGGGATATGTAGTAGGGCAGCCTACCTCACAAACATCTGTCGTGACGAGTAACTTCCCGAATGATTATGCACTTGCTCTGGCCGACTCGCCGTCGGAAACAAATACATCAGATATGGTCTATATTCAGATTCCCTCCTCATTTCGCTCAAGCTATGGTCTGCGGAGTAATCAGGACCTGATGGGCCAAAAACTTAAAGTCACCGGAAACCTGACGTATTATTTCTCCCATCCAGGAGTGAAGTCGACTTCAGCTTTTGAAGAGGTACATGGAGACCCCGGTCCAACAGATCCGACTGACCCTGAAGATCCTCCATCCTATGAAGAATATTATACTGCTGCAGAAGGAAAAACAGGCTCTAACCTTAAAGATGCACTTCACAACATTATTGATGATCATGCCACACTTTCCTACAGTGAAGTTTGGGGAGCGCTTCGAAATACAGACGAGGATCCTGCAAACTCAAACAACGTTCTTCTATTATATTCGGGCAGGTCTCAATCAAAATTCACCAACGGCGGAGGGGGAGACGACTGGAACCGTGAACACGTATGGGCGAAATCACATGGTGACTTTGGAACGGCACAGGGAGCGGGGACAGATCTGCATCATTTGCGTCCGACTGACGTAACGGTGAATTCCTCCAGAGGAAATCTCGATTTTGACAATGGCGGCAGCGAACACAGTGAAGCTCCTGGAAATAATTATGACGGCGACTCCTGGGAGCCCCGGGACGAAGTAAAAGGTGATGTTGCCCGGATGATTTTCTATATGGCAGTCCGCTATGAAGGGGACAGCGGTGAAGTAGACCTTGAATTAAATGATTATGTGAATAACGGAAGTGCTCCGTATCACGGGAAATTGTCTGTATTGCTGGAATGGCATGAAGAGGATCCTGTAGATTCAAGAGAACTACGCCGCAATGACATTATTTTTGAAGACTATCAAGGAAATCGTAACCCATTCATCGATCATCCGGAATGGGCGGAAATGATTTGGTGAACAGGGTCGGCTGAGCGCTTGGGGCATGGGATGTCCCAGGCGTTATCACTGAAATGAATGGAGTTTTGGCTTAGGTTCCTATATTTGCTGGGCAAAAGATCAGCTTGCGTGAGAAAATAGCTCTGAATAGCAGGCTTTGGGCGATCATCGTGCTGAATATTAATTTATTGTGCCGCCCGATAATCGTGCCTCTTTCACAATAATCGTGCCTTATGTCGAAAAATCTCCAAGTGAATTTGTGTAAGGCCAGGACATCCTAATCTTATCAGGACCACCCCTGTTCCCGCCGCTAAAATCATATTAAAATTAATGCCCCTTTCAAAAGCCTGTAACTTTTCTCATTCATAACTCCACCACCCTAAAATAAAATCAATCCAATCAAAGGATGGCACAGTTGCAAAAATTCCAAAACAATATCACTTTATCGAAAAAATTCCAAAAACAGATGTATGGGAATGAAAATAAAAGTTTAGCAGAAGTTTTATTTAAGGATCGCTGCTTTTCGTACGAGTCCAAGAGCCTGATAGGGAGTACACGTGGTCTTTTCGACTTAAGCCTATAAGTTCCATCTGTTGTAAAGTCGAGAATTTATCAGTAAACAGTGCGAAAAGAGCACAGTAGAGATATTACTGGCAAAATAAAGGGGAAACCACCCTGAATCCCGAATACTATTACCTCGAGGTGAAAACGGATGAAACAATTACTT
>NZ_JABMCR010000023.1 GCF_013179555.1 Bacillus haikouensis | reverse complement strand
GGTGCCGCCTGCACCCGGATGGAGTTCCAGAATTGCATTGTTTTTATCGTATTCTTCACTTAGCAAGAGTTGAAGTTCATAGTCATTCAAACGCTTGATAAGGTCGCCAAGCTCTTCTTCAAGGTCCTGCTGAAGGTCCTCGTCCGGCTCTTCTTTTACAAGTTCGAGAGTCAGTTCCAGGTTCTCTTGCGTTTCAAGCATTGCTTTGTATTCATTTACAAGGCTTTTCAGCCCGTTTCCTTCATTAATAAATCCCTGCGCTTTTTGCTGGTCATCCCAGAAATCGGGCTGAACCATGATTTCATCAAGCTCCTGAATGCGAGCCTCTTTGTTTTCTAAGTCAAAGAGACCCCCTGAAGTCCGCTAATGTCTTAGCTGATTTTTCTAACTCTGATCTGATTTCTGCATGTTCCATGATTGGTCACCTCTGTAGTTATTTGGGTTGTTCGTTTATATTAGGCTGATGGCGGAAAGATCAGCCGGTGTGATTAAAGTTTCCTTTTGTGTGTACCAGGTACAATTGGATTTGTTTGTACCCGGTACAAATCAAACGAATTGTACCTGGCACCAAAACGGGTTTTTGTGCCTTGTAACAAAACCTCAGCATCGGTCAGACAAACCGCTCCCGCACTAATAACGGAAAAGTACCTGGTACTGAATGAAGTACCAGGTAGCCTATTCCAATCCTGCTTTTATCCGATTCTGCCGTGGCAGTGTTTGTATTTTTTTCCGCTTCCGCATGGGCAAGGGTCGTTGCGTCCGACATCTTCTTGTTTGCGGACCGGTTTTTTCTTGGCATTGCCGCCTTCTTCTTTCGGGTTGACGGCTTGGCCTTTGGCTACTTCCTGGCGCTGCAGGTTGCTTTTGATTTCAGCTTTCATGACGTATTTGGCTGCGTCTTCTTCGATTGCTAAAACCATGTTTTCGAACATGCCGAAGCCTTCATGCTGATACTCACGAAGCGGATCGTTTTGTCCGTATGCACGCAGATGGATACCTTGACGAAGCTGCTCCATCGCATCAATGTGGTCGATCCATTTGGTATCGACGGCACGCAGAAGGATGACCTTCTCAAATTCACGCATTTGTTCGGCGCTCATCTCTTCTTCTTTTTCATCATAGCGGTGCTTCACGTCTTCGTAGATCAGATCCGTGATTTCATCTGCTTCCTTGCCTCGAAGATCGTCAACTGTAATATCTCCTTCAGGAAGAAGATTGGCATTCACGTAATCGATCAGGCCTTGAAGATTCCAGCTGTCGATTTCCTCCTCGGCAGTATGAGCCGCAACCTGGCGTTCGATGACGGATTTGATCATTCCTTCAACGATTTCGCGAAGGTTCTCGGATTCAATGACATCATAACGCTGCTTGTAGATAATCTCGCGCTGCTGACGAAGGACATCGTCATATTGAAGAAGCTGCTTACGGGCGTCGAAGTTGTTTCCTTCCACTCGCTTCTGCGCAGATTCAACTGCACGGCTTACCATCTTACTTTGAATCGGCTGTGTGTCATCCATTCCGAGACGGGACATCATCGACTTCATATTGTCGGAACCGAAACGGCGCATCAATTCATCTTCCATTGAAAGATAGAATTGTGTGACACCAGGGTCCCCTTGACGTCCGGAACGTCCGCGGAGCTGGTTATCGATACGGCGTGATTCATGGCGCTCGGTACCGATGACGGCAAGTCCGCCAAGATCCAGTACGCCTTCACCAAGTTTGATGTCCGTACCACGGCCGGCCATGTTCGTCGCGATCGTTACGGCACCTCTTTGGCCGGCTTCTAAAATAATTTCGGCTTCACGCCCATGGTTTTTCGCGTTCAATACGTTATGGCGCACGCCTTTTTTTGTTAAAAGTTTGGAAATCAATTCTGACGTTTCAACTGCTACGGTACCGACAAGGACTGGCTGTCCTTTTTCATAACGTTCCTTGATATCCTCGACGACGGCCAGGAATTTACCTTCCATCGAAGCATAAATCAGATCGGCGCGATCATCACGGACGATCGGTTTATTCGTCGGAATCACGATGACGTTCATATTGTAGATGTTGCGGAATTCCTCTTCTTCCGTCTTCGCAGTACCGGTCATCCCGGAAAGCTTTTCATACATACGGAAGTAGTTCTGGAACGTGATTGTTGCCATCGTCATGCTTTCATTCTGGATTTCGAGTCCTTCTTTCGCCTCGATTGATTGGTGAAGACCGTCACTGTAGCGCCGGCCTTTCATCAGACGGCCAGTGAAGGAGTCAACGATGACAATTTCGCCTTCCTGTACCACGTAATCAACATCGCGGTGCATGCTCACATGAGCTTTCAGCGCCTGGTTGATATGATGGTTCAGCGTTACATGGGAGATATCGAACAGGTTCTCAATGTGGAAGGCTTTCTCCACTTTTGTGATACCGTCTTCCGTCAGTTGAACACCTTTTGTTTTTTCATCATATGTGAAATCTTCGTCTTTTTTCAGGGTACGAACGACTGCATTCGCCTGGATGTAAAGCTGCGGCGTACGCTGAGCGTTACCGGATATGATCAACGGGGTACGCGCTTCATCGATCAGGATCGAATCGACCTCATCGATTACGGCAAAATGAAGCGGACGCTGCACCATCTGGTCTTTGTACAGGACCATGTTGTCACGAAGATAATCGAAACCGAATTCGTTGTTCGTCCCGTATGTGATGTCCGCTTTGTAGGCTTCACGCTTTTCTTCTTTTGACATGGAGTTCAAGTTCAGACCGACTGTCAAACCAAGGAAATTGTAAAGCTGGCCCATTTCCTCTGCATCACGGCTGGCAAGGTATTCGTTGACCGTAACGACGTGAACACCTTTGCCGGTAATCGCATTAAGATAAACCGGCATCGTCGCCGTCAGGGTTTTACCTTCACCGGTCTTCATCTCCGAAATATTCCCGCCATGAAGGGATGCTCCCCCCATCAGCTGGACGCGGTACGGGTAAAGACCGAGAACACGGCGTGCCGCTTCCCGTACAACTGCAAACGCTTCGACCATCATATCCTCCAGGTCTTCGCCTTTCTGGTAGCGCTCTTTGAAACGCTCCGTTCTTTCACGGATTTCATCATCCGTCAGACGCTCCATGTCCGGAGCCAGTTCTTCTATTTGATCGGCTATTTTCTCCAGCCTCTTTAATTCCCGTTTATTAGCATCGAACACTTTGTTTAAAATCCCAAGCATGTATAACGCTCCTTTATCTGTATAAGTAAGAGCCAAACAACACTTACCACTATAACGAAAGTAGATGAGAATTCGATGAGAAAACATAAGAAGCTTCGCTGCCTTCTTTCCCGATGAATCATCTCTACTAAATATTCGCTAAAAGCCCTATAAATCCTGCTACTAATTCTATTTCATCCCTACTAATTCTACCACTATACCACCCCTCTTACAACTTAAGCCAAATGGCGGCACTTTGACAGAGTGAGGAATGGGGCTTAGCGCATAAATTGGAAAAAGGCCCGTTCCCCGCCGCTTTAACGCGGTGAGGAACGGACCATTGCTTCATTTTATTTGTTCAACAGTTTGTGGACTGTGTCCTGATAGCTTTCCCAGATCTGTTTACTCCGGCGTGAGATGCTGTTGGCGGATACGTCAAAGTATTCGGCCAGTTCCTTTTGGACGTGGCGGATGCTGATTTCGTCAATGTTCTTCGCCATGTCGACGAGTGCACCTGAATAGATTTTCGGATTGCGGATCGTCGGGCGTTCTGTGTAGAAGTATTTTTCCAGTACCGCCACGAGCAGATCGCTTTCAGCTTTGTCCTCGCCTTTCTCGGTTAAAAACGTTTGCAGAGAAGTAATGGCTTCAACATATTCAGGGGTCTTCCAGATCTCGACACCTTCGATAGTGTCAGCCTGCTCACCTGATTCATCCGAAGGTTCGGCCGCTTCGATTTCCGTCCCGACTGCCTCGGCTGCTGCCTTCTTCCCGGAGTTTTTCTTTTCCGCGCTGTATAACACAAATCCGACATCGGCAAGCATCATATATTGATCAGCCAGGTAATCCTGCAGATTCTCGAATTCTCCCTGCTCAAAGCGGATGTTCACCAATTCCATCGCCGCTTTTTCTATTGATGGATAGATAAAATATTGGGCAAATGGCAGAAATTTGTCGCCGTTCGGCAGCAGCAATGCCAGGAAGAAGCTCTTCTCTTCCAGCTTGCCGAATCTCTCTTTCACGATTAATTTTTCACCGGTCACGACTTCCTCTACATGAAGCGTGCTGTCATCCACTTTTTCGACCGTACCGGCTGTCACACGAAGGTTTCTCCACGATTCCAGCACGGCAGCCGTTTGCGGACGGGTCACCGTGCCCGCCGTTTTATCAATGAATCGGTCAATCAAACGGGTACCATCTGCAGCTTTCTGCGTCGAACCGAACCAGCTGACAAACGCCATCTCATAAATATCCGGATCCGCCTTCATCAATTCCATTTTCTTCAGATAATCATGGTAAGCTTCTTCCATCTTGGCATCCTGTGCCGTAGCGATGAAATCATACAGCTGCGCCTGCAGTACATCCAGCTCCTGGTTCACCAGCGTATCTATATTCACAACGTTCTCTTTTTCACAACATTTCTTATATTTCTTACCGCTCCCGCAAGGACACGGTTCATTTCTTCCGACTGTACTCATGGTTGTTCTTACCTCCGAATTCTTGAGTCCCGTTCACAAATGTTCATTATATAACATTTTTGGAATGGGTTAAACCGTTTTGGGGTTTGTAAAAACAACCAGTCAGCGAGGTCTTGTCCTACAATCAAATGCTGGAGACGTTCTGATATATTATTTTCTTTTTCAAATTGTACTATTTATAGAGGACCGCTGGAAATAGCAATCTAGCATTCTACCCGTACTTTTTTTAGAGAACTGTACAAAATAATTGTTACCCTTCTCCAACACTTCAAAGGCACTCCAATCAACTGAACAAATCAGCCTAAAGACTTTAATATAGTCCTCACATTAAAGGAGTTGTCCTCATGATTTTATTACCTCGAAAATAACTCATCAATAATGATTTTATTCATCCTTGCCTTTCATCAGTTTATCAACGTAATCTTTAATCTCGATGATTTTCTGGTCGGTAGCCTGTGAAATCTCATTTGATTTCTGGTTCAGTTCACGTTGATAGTCCTCACTTATTTTACTGTTGAGATATTGATTTGTCTCATCTTTTAATCTTTTAATTTCACTTGTTGTGAGACCTTGAACATCATTTTTTATCTTATCGTCTCTTTCAGAGAAATAGGATGCTACTTTTGATCCATACTCTTTCTTCAGCCCTTTCGCTGCATCATTCACATGATATACGAGTGCACCAGCGGCTCCACCAATGACAAAAGTAAGAATGATTGTAATGACGGCAACTTTAGTAAATAGTTTCTTCATGCGAACACCAACCTTTTTTGTTTTTCCTTCTTAAAGTAATCGTATTATGTATTTCTTGTTTTCATACTATTTTTATTGATAAATTGCATAACAAAAAAGCTATTCTTGAGGTGTGCATCCCCCTCAAGAATAGCTTTACATTTTATTCATCTTCCCTGCTTCCTCATATAATCCAGCACATCCAGATCAATGTAATTCTCATCCTGCTCCCGCATTTCGAAGTTTTCGGTGTGCAGGTAGTCCCTGAGTGCCTGGTACAGTGACTTCTTATCATCCGCATAACCGAGACGGCTCAGTTCTTTCTCCAAGTCATCACGGATATCCCCTTCTACTAAAACGACTCTTCCGGGATCTGACTCTTTGAAATAAAGCTGGTGCATCAAATAGATTCTCTTCAACTCTTTGATGGGTGAAGGATGGTCATCAACCCTCAGGTCGATGTAGCGATCATTGAAGCCGCCGTAGCCCCCGTTTTCTTTTACCACCAGAAGGGCTGCGGACTGCATGCCTCTGGAGTCGCCGCCTGCTTCCTGGCCGGCATCGAGTGCGTGGAGCAGGCGTTCTGCCAGACTTCCACTCGCAGATTCAAAGGTTTCCGCCATGGCTTTGACCGTCTGTTCATCTACTAAAATATTCCCCTGTGCAGCAAAATGCATTCCGGTGGCACCGCCTGCCCAGTCATAACATCCCTCTCCGGTAAATGTGGCGGCATGACCCCAGGCATCGATCAGTCCGACCTGTCGGAGATGGCGCTCTGGATCATCTTTCGTGATGATATCCAACGCTTCTTCTGCCGTCTTGCCTTCTTCCATCAACTGGAGTGCCTGCGGTCCGTAAGCGGTATTGGCATAAGACTGGGTCGCCACTGCGCCGACTCCCGCTTTTGCAAACGGCACGACCGAACCGACTCCAAGAAACTTGGATTGAACGGCGATTCCCCATTCCTTCTCTTCAGGGTCGTATCCGACAATGGAATATGTCATGGTGATGTCCTCCTTTTAAATAAGAGCGTCCGGATTCAACCCTTTCAGCTCTTCTATTACAAATAACCCATCCTTGCGAATCAAAACATCGTCAAAGTATATTTCTCCTCCGCCATACTCAGGACGCTGGATGCAGACCATATCCCAGTGTACGCTGGAACGGTTCCCATTATCCGCTTCCTCATAAGCCTGCCCCGGAGTAAAATGGAAGCTTCCATTAATCTTTTCATCAAATAAAATATCAAGCATCGGCTCTTTTATCTTTGGATTCACACCGATTGCAAACTCCCCGATAAACCGGGCACCTTCATCGGTATCAAGAATTTCATTGAGTTCCTTCGTTTTATCGGCAGTCGCGTTCACGATCTTTCCGTTTTCAAACGTTAAGGAGATGCTGTTAAACGAAAAACCGCGGTACAGCGTCGGCGTGTTATAGGTGATCGTACCGTTCACACTGTCCTTGACCGGAGCCGTATACACTTCCCCGTCTGGAATATTCCGCTCTCCGAAGCACATGACCGACGAAATATCTTTTATGGAAAATGTGAGGTCCGTTCCTTCACCCGTGATCCTCACTTTATCTGTTCGATCCATCAACTCTTTGAGCGGCTTCTGTGCTTCCTTCATCTGATTGTAGTCGACGGTGCAAACTTCCAATAGATAATCAAAGAAGGTGTCGTAGCTCATTTTTGCTTTTTGTGCGAGAGATCGATTCGGGTAGTTTAATAGAACCCATTTCTTGTTTTCAATCAGATAGTCGTTCGATTCTTTAATATGGGGCATGAGTAGCTGCCACTGCTCACCCGGAACTTCACTCATTTCGGCATCATTCGGGTCGCTTGAAATACTGATGAATGCATCGAGATCCCGATAGCGGTCCATATTCCATTTGTTCTGAAGGATCATTTGCTCCGCATTAGCGTGAGTGGCGAGGATGCGCATCAATTCCTGATCTCCAAATTCGAAATATGGAATGACTCCCATATCATAAGCCTTCTCAACCAGCTCTTTTACCAGCGGCTTAGTCGAGTACTCCCCTGTTATAAGAAGTTTTTCTCCTTCTTTCATCTTCAATGAATGTGTCAACAGTACTTCTGCCAATTTCCCTAAACGCGGATCTCTCACTCTGGTTCCCCCTCTATTTTTGTCTACTCTAAAATTTCGACAAAAATTGGAAGAACCCTCCTCTTAATTGGAAAATCCTGCAGCCAAGAAGACTGCAGGATTTTTTAATTGTATGATCAGTTTGTTTCAATCAAGCCGTATTTGCCGTCACGACGCTTGTACACAATGTTTGTCGCATTGGTTTCGGCATCAGTGAATACGAAGAAGCTGTGGCCCAGCAGGTCCATCTGAAGAATCGCTTCCTCACTGTCCATCGGTTTCAGATTGAACTGCTTCGTACGCACTACTTCTGATTCGTTCTCTTCCTCTAATTCAACAGCCGCTGCACCGTTTGGAGAAACGTGATTCAGATCCTCCTGGGCGGCGAAGAACTCTTTCGGGCTGCCCTTTTCACGCATTTTGCGGTTCACTCTTGTTTTATGTTTACGAATTTGTCGTTCCAATTTATCTAGTATCAGATCAATGGCCGCATACATATCCGTGTGTCGTTCCTCTGCTCGAAGGACCAGGTGCGGCATTGGAATAGTCACTTCAACTTTTGTATTTTTATCAGGGTACACTTTCAGATTAACATGTACATTTGCATCAGGAGTTTCATTAAAGTAACGATCTAACTTGCCAATCTTCTTCTCCACATGTTCGCGAATCGCTGGAGTTACCTCAATGTTCTCGCCTCGAATGTTGTAATTCAACATGTAAACTCCTCCTTTAAAAATAAAGCTATGTTTATATATTTCTCTATTCCCTTAATTATTCCTGCTTAAACTTTCATAATTTTTTGTCATTTTAGAGGGTTTTTTATCACAGGATTTTGAATTGTGTCGAAAGTGTTTGGGCGTGTGATTCAGCTGGTGATTTATGCCGTAAATTCAGTTGGTGACTTATAACAAAAATTCAGCTGGTGATTTTCGAGAGATATTCACCAACTGAATATACTAATTCATTCACCTGATGAAAATATGACACAATTCACCAGGTGAATAAGCATATCTTAATGAGGTTCCCCTCGATTATTAAATTGATGGAGCTTGGTTTCTGTATAAAATTTATAGAGGTTTTTTGAGTTATTCACACAAGCAAGAACCCTGTCCTGGTTAACATGGATATTAATACGATTTGTTATGAAACTCCGGTAACTGGACCACCGGTAACCATCTGGTTCATTTCCAATACCTGCTCTAACCGGATTCAAATGGATGTAGCAGCTCGTGTCAATCAATTGTTTATTGTTTTTTATCAGGGTAGAACGATAGGGTCCTTCAAACAAATGACCTTGAAACCCATTCTTCTTGTTGAAATACCTTGCATAACGGTAATGGATTTGATGAATGATTTTACCTGGGGGATCGTTTTCTGTTTGGAGTAAAAGGTGGATGTGATTCGTCATGAGGCAATAGGAGTGGAGTATAAAGGGGTATTTTTGTTTGGCATCCTCTAAATAGTTCAAATACATCAATCTGTCATCTTTGTTCCTGAAAATATTATATTTACGATTCCCACGTGCCGTAATATGATACGTGAAGCCAGGAGACCATTCTCTTTTCTTGTACATGACAACACCCTTTCAATTGGTATGTTTACATTATTCGACAAAATTATGGAATTTCCTGCTTTGCAACTCACTTCCGATATCATCTCCTTCCAGCTGGTTCAGCTGGTGAATGAATCAAAATATTCTCCAGCTGTATTCATCGTAATATTCACCTGTTGAATTCCTCACTTTATTCACCAGGTGATTGCCCCCCCTCTATTTGCACTCCAATCAACCACTTGATCCGGTTAATAAGAACATATAATCCATTATATGTTTGTTGTTTTTTAAGGTAATTTCAAAGGATTGATGGAAAATTCGGGGTTGCTTTGCAAGAAAAAGGTGCCTGTCTCAAATTAAGTTTTGAGCCACGCACCTACACTTCCACATCTCTCTTATTAAAAACAAACACCGACGCCAAAGAGAAAATCGCCAGATAAATCACATTCACGATTATCGAGAAGCCAAATGTCATTCCTTCAAAAGGCGGGGTGGCGAAGAAGTATTGCTGCAGATCGGTATTTGCCAGCAGGAAGTACTTTCCCCACTCCATGCCGCGTTCGTTGAGAAGGATCATCAATGTATTGGAGGAGAATGTCAGGAAAATCGTCAATCCGATGGCAAACGAGCTGCTTCTCGTGATGACTGACATCGTAAATGCAAGCGAGCAGATGAGGATCATCTCGATGAACCTCAACACATATGCCCCTGCCACCACAAAGAAGTTCATTGTAAGTTCAAAGAAACTATCATAAAACCACAGGATGCCGAGCAGGGATGAAAAGAGAAAGTGGGCGGTGGTCAATAGAAGCGCCCAAACAATGACGGTTACATATTTGGACAGAAGGATGGTCCTTCTTTTAATCGGACGGATGAGAAGCAGCTTGATTGTGCCTCTGGAAAATTCATTCGAAACGATATCCCCTGCTATGACCAGGCAGAAGATTTGCACTACGAGCAATAGATTCGAGCTGATTCTCATAAACTCCCAGAAGGAAAATTGAATACCGTCAAAAAGCATGTACACAAAGAAAGATGCCAATGAATTGATGAACACTATGAATCCGAGTGACACCCATGTACGGGTGAGTGAGGCTTGTTTGATTGTTTCGTTGGTGACGAGGTTGATCATCGTTTGCATGTTATCATCATCTCACTAGTAATTAATCGTACCCATATAATAGCATAGAAACCTCTATAAAATAGAAAAAAACCCGGACATCCGGGTTCTTTCCTCAGTTATTCAATAGCGGCTTCATGACTCGATCGATCTTCAATCTCCAGTCGGAGAATGCGGGTGAAAGTTTACCCTTCACGATTTCTTCTTTTACATTGCTTTCCTGGAAGTGACCGTTCAGTTCCAGTGCCTGATCGATGACGGTCTCGAACTCTTCCAATACAGTGATAAATTCTGGACGATTGCTGAACAAGTCCCTGAAAATTTTGTTGCTCTCTGAAACCTGCCCCAATGCTCCGAATACATCCGCCAGCACCCGGCCGCCTTCTGTCTTTTCAATGTCCGTGAAGCTCGCTGTGACATAGTCCAATGCATCTTCGATCGTCTCAAGCATATCAATATACTGCTGTATCAGCTCATACTGTTTTTCATCGATCTTTATTGCATTTGTCAAAGAATCACCTATTTCTTTTTATCGTAGAACATTCCGTCGTGCTGAAGATTTTCATATGGACTGGTATACTTTTGGGCAGATGCTTTCTTCTTTGTCAGACCGTTCATATCACGCTTAATTTCGGCTCGGAGCTGGATGAGTTTGCGGTCAATTTCCTGATTCCACGCCATCATCTGCTTTCCGAGCACCTGCTCGTCCTCTGTAAAAGGGGGCTGGATACTGCCCAGCAGACTTTGTCTTTCCATCAGCAGTTTTTCAATATTTTCTATAATAGAATCACGATTGCCCGCCGCCACTTCCTCGACTGCTTCTTTCAACTGTTTGGTGATGGAGTGGCAGAGCATGACTGTACTCATTATGCCTGCCCGCCTTGACCGGCATGCTGTTTTTGTCGGTTGAGCTGGATGACTTGTTTCCACGTGTCGCGAAACTCGGTGATCATCCCTTCAACTTCTTCTAAAATAGCAGCGTCGTTTTTGACATTCGCTTCCGTTAAACGGCGATTGATATAATCATAGAGTGACATGAGATTCCGGGAGATTTCCAGGTCGGTATTGAGCGTTACCATCAGTTCGCTGACGATGGCCTGTGCTTTTTGAATATTGGTGTTCTTCAATTCAATATTTTTATCTTCAATGGCTTTTTTGGCGATATGAATAAACTTCAGGCTTCCGTTATAGAGCATAAGCGTAAGTTCACCGGGCGACGCCGTGTTCACCGAGTTGTTCTGATATGCTGTATACGGGTTGTTGATGGCCATATTGACACTCCTTTTGTACTGCTTTTATAAAATCTTACATGCCTCCGCCGAATTGCTGCATGAGGTACATGGATTGCTGATTGGACCGTTGAATTGCTTGCTCCATGGCGGTGAATTGACGCCAGTAGCGGTCCTCGACTTGGATCAGGCGGTCCTCGAACCGGTCGATCTGGTTGTCCGTATTGTTCAAAAGCCGGCCAAGTGTGAAAGTATTATTTGTGCTTGAAGCTTTACCGGCCTTCTTCTCGACACTGTCCATCGTATCTTTCAGGGTGTCGCGCAGACGTCGCGCGATTCCCTGTTCACCGGATGTAGCCCCATCCTTTGCAAAAATCTCATAGATGGCATTCGGATCTTTCGAGATTGCTTCCCGCAGTTTGGCTTCATCAATAATCAGCTTTCCCCGTTCTAAATAATTGCTCGATGTCTTGATTCCGATTTGAGATAACTGGTCCGTCCCGGAAGTCCCCCCAGATACTGGTGTATAAAGATCCGTCCTCATCTTATTCATGGCAGAGGAAAGAACCGAATCATTGCGAAGAGTACCGCTGCGCGCCTTCTCTTCCCAGAGTTCAATTTCCTTCTCTTCCATCGCTTCTTTTTGTTCAGCCGTCAAAGGCTTGAAATCACGGTAATTTTTTTCGGTAAGTTCACCGTTCACTTTTTCGATCAGTTTATTGTATTCGTCTACGAATTTGACGATTTTTTCCAGTATTTTGTCGGTGTCCGGCTGGGAACTGAACGATACATTGGTATTTGAAGCATTTTTCAGCGTTAATTCAAAACCGTTAATGGTAAATGTATTGGAAGCACGTTCTGTTTGCATTCCGTTGTAGGTAAAAACAGCGTTCTCACCAACGGAGCCTCTTCCTGCAGTCGAAGCTGCGTCATTATTCCCATCAAGTTTCAGATGGGTACTGAACAAAGCGCCTTGCAGCTCGATCTCTGCCCCAGTATCATTGCTTCCTGTGTTCTGACCCATGACAGACATCTGTTTCGTATGTGAATCATAGAACATGGTGATCCCGGTTTGGTCATTTATTTTCGAAATGAGACTCTCCAGACTTTCCTCTGTTGGATCGAACTTTATTTCTGTAAAATCTGCCGCCATCGTTCCGTCTTTCTGAATGGCTCTGACTTTGATCGATTGTTCACCGCTCAAACCAAAAGAATCACTCAGTTTTTTCTTCGGGTCAAACGCACCGCCATCAGACTGAGTAATCGCCGCTGAGCTATACATCGTGGCTGCAGTTGCTAACGATTCCACCTTGATTGTTCCGGAAAAATCACCAGTAGCGTTAATATTCTTCACCGATACTTCGTTCGGATCCGAAATGGAGATAGACTTCTGCGTATATGTACCCTGCTTCATGACACCGTCAAAAATCAAGTTACTGAAATCAAACATCATCTTATTCATATCCCGGTAATCATCACGCTGCCACTCGAGATACTGTTTCTTCTGTCCTAATTTATCTAAAGGTATACGTTCAGCCTTCATTAAATCCTTTATGATCTGATCGGTGTCCATACCACTTGCAAGTCCGCCAATCCGCATATCTGCCATAGGAATCACCTTCCTTTAAATCTTTTTATCTACCATTAATCCCACAAATTCAGTCATAGCCGCGTACATATCCAATATCTTTTTTGCAGGGATTTCCCTGACTATTTCTTTGGTTTGCTCATCTACAATGGTTACATAGTATTCTTGTAATTTATCGTGAAATTCGAATTTAAGGTGAGTGTTCGAAGCATGCAAAAACTCATTCATCCCCTGAACGACATCTTGCATTTTCTCTTTCGTGACAGGCTCTTTGTTGGTGGTTTCTTCTTGCTGCCGTTCCTGTCCCTGGATGTATTTTACTGCTTCATTTTGGTTGTTTTCTAGTTTGGTAAATGATTGTGTGGGTTGAATATTGCCTGTCACTTTTTCAATCATTGGTTGTATCCTCCTTGGGGTTATATGGGTTATATCGGAAGAGTTTGGGGAAAGTTTAGATTCAAATAATTTTAGTAGTAAATACACTTAAAAATAGTTAAAATTAACTTGAGAACAAATGTTCCCTTTGAGAGAGGAGTGGAAAAATTCATGAAGCATTTTTTGAAATTAAATGAAATCCAAAGAAATTTATTGGTAGGAAGTATTATAGGAGATGGTGAAATCACAAAGATTTATCCCAATTCGAGAAGAAAAAATCATAGTTACCGTGAGCATTATGGAGTTAAGCAAGAGGCATATAGAATATGGAAATCAGAATTCTTTCCTAACCTGCTTTACTTAACTAAAAAGAGCAGCACTCTAAGATCCAAATCCTGTGCTTTATTTACTGAGTTATATCCCCACTTCTATGAAAAGAATGCTAAACAAATTCCTCTTCAGTTATTGAAATTGTGTACTTCACCATACCTCCTGGCTGCCATTTATTTGGATGACGGCTCACTATCAATTTCAACACGAGTAAACCACAGATTAAAAAAGATTTATTTAACTCCCCACATTTTTCTTTATCTGCAGAATTACACTAAGGATCAACTCCTGGCATTACAATGCCATTTAGTTGAGACATTTGATTTTAATTTCTCTATAAGTAAAAGAAAAGACGGACACGGGTATATATTAAGAGGGACTTCTACCGAACTTACTTATCGCTTTCTATCCTTTCTTTCTCCCATAACTTCAACTTGTCCTTCTATGTTTTATAAATCCAGTTGGGAGCGGCGATTTAAACAAGAAAAAGAAAAATTGAATGAAACTCATAAAGGGTATGAAGTAGTTGCAACCAGCCCAGACCGTTTTAAAAACTATTCAAATAAAGAAATCGAAAAGATCATTTCTTTAAAAAAGCAAGGAGGATTAAAAGATAAAGAAATTGCTGTAATAGTGAACAGGAGTTATTGGTCTATTGTTTATAAATTGCGGGAGCTAAGGAAAATGGGGCTTATATAAGTGATATGCTATTAGCCTCAAATTTTATAAAATAAAAGAAAAGAACTCCAAAATGAAAATGGAGTTCTTTTAATAAATTTAAAATTAACGAAGAAGTTGAAGAACTCCTTGTGGTTGTTGGTTCGCTTGCTTTGCGACTATGTCTTTCAATCATAGAATAGACTATATCTTCACCCTTGTATGAAAGGGGCTGGGCACTTCGAATGATTTCTATCACCCTACGAATCTCATTGTCATAGCGATTGCCTTAGACAGTACATTCTAGTCGTTGAACCTTCTCCAGAGTTTCCTCACAGGAGCTTGGCTGCTGATTATCCATTGTTTTATCCTCATCATTTTCAAACCATCACACCGATCGTTTCCAATTACGTTGTGGTTGATGAAGCTTTAGGAAGTTCCAGCAATTCACCCAGTTATACTCCAGCTCGTTACCAAACTGGACGCCCTCTAATCAATTATCTCAAAAGTTGTAATACTCCTTGAGGCATTTGATTGGATTGAGCCAACATTGCTTGTGCTGCTTGAGAAAGAATAGAATTCTTTGTTTGGTTCATCATTTCTTTCGCCATGTCGACGTCACGTACACGAGATTCCGCAGCTGTTAAGTTTTCAGAAGATGTGTTTAAGTTATTTATTGTATGTTCTAAACGATTTTGATATGCGCCTAGTTTAGAACGTTCAGCAGATACTGATTCAATTGCATCGTTAATCGTTGTAATTGAGGAATCAGCTGAAGTTTGACTAGAAACATCAATGCCTTTTGTAACATTCTCGGCATCTGCTTTTGCTGCTCCTGCTACATATGCTTTTGCGCCGTCCTTAACTTGAATAGCTGATCCAGAACCATCATCTTCTAAATCAGACAACTTATAATAATCTCCGTCAATATGAACAGCTACTGCAGATCCAGTGTCATCTTGAAGAGTATTTTGCCCTGTTAAGGCAACTCCATCAACTGATAAATCTTCAGTTGCTGCTGTTAGTGTAGAAGCAACTTCTAGAGAAGTAGCATCCATTTGATTAATATTTAACGTAATATTTTGCTCTGCATTTGCACCAATGTGAAAAGTACCTGTAAAACCTTCACCTAAGAGATTTTGCGTGTTGAATTCAGTAGTATCAGCAATTCGAGTCAGTTCTTCTGCTAATTGGTCAACTTCTTTTTGAAGTTCGTTACGATCAGTAGATGTGTTTGTATCGTTAGCAGATTGAGTAGCTAATTCTCTCATACGTTGTAGGATAGAGTGTGATTCATTAAGTGCCCCCTCAGCTGTCTGAATAAGGGAAATGCCATCTTGAGCATTCTTAGAAGCCATATCCAACCCACGGATTTGCCCACGCATTTTCTCAGAGATCGCTAAACCTGCAGCGTCATCTCCAGCACGGTTAATACGAAGACCAGAAGATAACTTCTCCATTGATTTTGATTGTGCATTAGAAGCACTGTTTAATTGACGGTAAGTATTAAGAGCCGCAATATTATGATTAATTCTCATAACTAAATTTCCTCCTTGAAAGTAAGTCCACATCCTTGTGAACTGTTTAGTATTTGGTTTACAAAGAACAGAAAGGTCGGCCGCCCTTTTCTTCCTTGCTTACATTGATAATATCGGTCGTTTTTACCAGGGTTTAATAGTTTTCTGTAAAAATTATTGTTTTTTCTGCAAAATATTGAAGAGGTTGTCGATTCCTTTGGAGGCTTCGGTGTTTTCTTCCTGGATGGTCAGGTAGATTTCTTTTCGGTGGATTTCGATGTTTTTCGGCGCGTTTATGCCGAGCTTCACCTGATCTCCTTTTACCGATACCACACTGATTTCGATATCTTCACCAATTTGAATGGCTTCTCCGGTTTTTCTCGTTAATACCAGCATCGTCTCACTCCTTACCAGCTTGCTCTGGCTGAGCAAAAAGTAGATGTTTAGTTTGATAGTTGGGCTCATTCAGGATCACTTGTTTGGCTTTGTTGTTTGCCAGGTTGATGATGATGGGAGCTTGCAGGTTGGCGGTCGATTCAATAAAGGCTTCCTTCATTGTAAGTATGGTCAGTACTTTTACATTTTTCTCGTCAGTTAACCCCAATGTTTCAACGCTGCCTTGATCCAGTTCGAAGTCAAATTCTTTCGTAAATAAAAACGGATCAGTCACTACGAATCCGAGCTGCGGAGTGGAAACGGATTGCAAGATATGAAACCAATCATTCTCCGGCAGAGGGAGCAGTACGAATTTTTTCTCCTCGGCAAATCCGGGGATTCCCTGTTCAAAACTTAATAAACTGCCCTCATTGACTTCAATCTCACCGTGGTATTTCGTGTTTATGTTCATGCTCTCATTCCTTCTATTTAGATTTCCTGTTCGTAATTCATTCCGACGTGCTTTAAATTCACAAAATCAATTTGTAAATCGGCATATTTTTGAAGGCTGATATCCACTTGTGCTTTCGATACATTGATGTGCGGCTTTACAACCTGTGTATTATTGATGACTTTCTGCGGCTCAAAATTCACGTTCACTTCACCGGGATCGTATTGTATCTTTACACTGCCGGCTGAGGGGATCCAACCGATGTTGAAGTCATAGATCGGGTCTTCGCTGTTTCGTTTTGCCTGCTCTGCGATTGCGTTTCCACCGTTTTCGATCCTCATCAGTTCGTCTCCGTCCTGCGCCATCCGGGCGAGGCAGGCCAGCCAGTCCTCATGCCCCTGTCTCGCAAAGTCTTCAATCCGCCTGCGTACTGATTTCAAGTCCATGTCAGCCCGTGCCTCGGTTTGATCAATCGTCAGCTTTGATGGTCTGCGTTCGATCTCCATCTTCGCTTTCGGCTGCTGGATATCCAGTGCCGGCGGGGGTGTTTCGACTTCAAGTTTACCCGGAGTCGTTTTGATCCCGATCGAAGCCGGTGTGGATTGCAATCGTATTTGCGGAAAGTTCATACCCTTTCACCTCTACTAAAAAAGGAGACCGCCCCTAAGGTGACGAAACACCTTAAAGGGTTGGTCCCCTTGCTTTTTTTATCGTAAAAAGTCCATCAACGTAGGCTGGATGATTCTCGCTCCTACTCCAAGTGCCGCACGGTGGACACTTTCCTGGATCTTGAGATCGGTGATGACCCGTTCGATGTCTGCATCTTCGTTATCCGAAAGTATCCTGGTGGCCACTACTTCCTGCTGACCCAGGCGGTCGTCGATCATTTCCAATCGGTTGTAGCGTGCGCCTAGTTCGGAGCGCTCTGCCGAGAGGGTTTCCATGACATTGTCCAAGTTTTCCAATTCTGTATCAAGTGCATCCGTATCTCCTGATTCAAGGGCTTTTTGAATATTATGTACGGTGTCAAAAAGCTCTTGGCTGAATACGTTGCCTGGATTCACATTTGCTTTTAAAGAAACTCCCTGTGAAACTTCTACATTATAAGAACCGATCACTTCACTAGTCAGGTTATCAGCAACTTGCGGTGCACTGCCATCTGCAGGATTCCCGTCTTTGATAGGAGAATTCCCAATATCTGTTCCATGGAAAATATAGCGGCCGGCCACCTTTGTTTCGGCAACTCCCACTAAGTCCTTCTTAATCTGTTCAATTTCAACAGCGACTGCTTTTTTGTCTTCATCACTCAACGTTCCGTTCTTTGCTTTAATCGTCAGTTCACGAACGCGCTGCAACCCCTGATTCGCCTGGTCAATTCCCGCTTCGGAGTTATCCATCCACAGGTAAAGCTCCGAAAGATTGCGCTTATATTGCTCGATCCCTGTCAAGTTCGAACGATAGAACATTCCTTTCATCGCAACGACGGGATCGTCAGAAGGTTTGGTGATTTTTTTGCCGGTTGCAAGCTGGTCTTGAAGCTGTCCCATGCGTGCATAGGAGGAGCTGAGGTTTCTCATTGAGTTATTGGTTAACATGCTTTGTGTTACGCGCATTTAGGTTTCACCTTCCTATCTTCCTACGGTTCCCATGCCGTTGATGATCTTGTCGAGCATTTCGTCCTGGAGTGTGATCATTCGGGCAGAGGCATTGTAGGCGTGCTGGAATTTGATCATATTGGTCATTTCTTCATCGAGCGAGACGCCGCTTACGGACATGCGGCGCTCTTCAACCGCTGAGCGCAGGACCCCGGAATTCTGGGTTAGCCTGAGGGATTCCTGAGATTCAACTGCCATGGACCCGATCACGGATTCAAAATGGTCTTTGAAGCTTGCCGGCTTTTCTCCGTATGAAAGCTCGACTGTAGTGATGATATCAGCTAGCGCGTTTACATTGGCCGCGTCACCAAGTGTAGGATTGTCCGCACTTGCAGTAGCGATCATGTCCAGGTTGCTCAGTTCATCGGCAATTTGCATACGCTGCGCAAATCCTGCTTTATCAACGTTCTCCAAGTCTGCAGAAGCATCGGCAGCATCCTGGAAGAACTTCGGTGTTTCAACTGTCGGATCTTCCATTTCAGCAGGAGACACACCTTTTTGGTGCTGCTCATTAAAGGCCTTTGCAAATTCATAAGCCATACTGTCTAATTCGTTCAGCATCGTAATGTACGAGCCCTTTGCTTCGCCGTTCTTGTCCGAGTAGCCGTATGTATCGATGAGCGCTCTTAATTTTCCCTCTCCCTGCGATAAGAAGTCGTTCACATCAAGCGTTTGACTGCCGATCGTGATGGAATCGACCGTATCCTGCGGTCCTTCCATGGAGAGTTTCAATTCGTTTGCTCCGCTTTTCCCGACCAGATTCACGGCAAAATTCCCGTCCTTGCCGACCAGGTTGACGGTCACCTGACCTTCTGCAATCGGAGAAGATGCTCCTCCGCTTGATTGATAGCTCGTTTGGATGGATACATGTTTCGATAGTTCATCGAGCAGCCGGTCACGCTCATCATATAAATCATTTGGCAAATAGCCATGAGGCTCGACGTCGGCGATCTGCTTGTTGATTTTATCAATTTGGCTTGTCAGTGAATTGATTTGTTTTTCAGTGACGGAGAGTTCATTCTTAAGATCACCGCGTACACCAGTCAGAGAGGTGGACAAGTAGTTAAATGTATTTGCCACGGCAATTCCACGTTCACGGACAACGGAACGTGCGCCTGCGTTTGTCGGGTTGACTGCAAGATCCTGGAGCGACTGCCAGAACATATCCATCGTTTTAGACAAACCGGACTCGGATGGTTCGTTCATGACTTCCTCCATCTTCTTCATCGCTTCCATTTTTGACTCCCAATACCCAAGCTTGTTATTTTCACCGCGGTATTGAACATCAAGGAACGAATCGCGGATACGCTGAATCGAACCGGCTTCCACCCCTGTACCCATTTGACCCGGGATATTCGGTCGGTTCATCGCTGGAGATGGATAAGGGGTCGTCTGTTCAAAGTTCACACGCTGACGGCTGTATCCCAGTGTGTTGGCGTTGGAAATATTGTGACCTGTTGTATAAAGGGCGCCTTGCTGTGTATACATACCGCGCTTTGCGGTTTCAAGGCCGTGGAAAGTAGATCGCATGGTGGTGCCTCCGTTTCAAAAAATTAAGCTTGGGAATCAAAAATTGATCGCTGAGCCGCTGCCTTTTTTTCGCCGTTCGGACGTGCGTAAGTCGATTGCTGGTCCTGCGGCTGCATGGCAGATAGATTCATATTCACAAATTGCAGAGATTGATAGATAAGCTTCTGATTCAGTTCATTCCGTTCCTTCAACCGGGAAACCAGCTCTGTTAATCTGATTTGCCAATCGCGAAGCACTGCCTGTTCAGCAGGCGGGCTGTATTCGATGCATTGTGAAAGTGTCGGCGGTTCTTCGGTCAGCATGTCCATGGTTTTTAAATAATCGGATGATTCCCGCTGGCGCTCGTTTTCGACCATATTAATGGCAGCAACATGCTTCTGCTCGTCTTTCAACAGATGATCAAGCCCTTCCATATCCCCGCCTTTGATCACATCCGTCTTTCTTATCGAAAGGTCGAACAAGCTTTTATTCAGCTTATACAGTTTTTCAAGTATTGCGATTAAAGCAGATGCTGACATGTTTGTTCTCTCCTAGCTTTGATAGAAATTCTTTAATCCTTTGGCGATGGCTTTCGGATCGATTGTATAGGTTCCGTTCTGCACCTGATCCTTCAATACCTCCACCTTTGCCTGACGTTCTTTCATCAGCTTTGACGTCTCCTGCATTTCTTTGGCAGTGGACGAGATCTCGATTTTATCAGAAGGCGCTTTCCCGGATTTCACTGCCGAATCCAGCTTGTTGATATTCCGCTGATACGGATTGATATTCTGGTTCCCAATATTATTGATTTTCATATTGTTTCCCTCGCTTTCATCACGATCAAAGTGTCTCTATATAAGTATATCGGATAGAATGCTTCTTTGTTTAGTGATCTTCACTGGTTAGTTCTTCCTAATTCTATTATGGTTCACTTGTCACGCATTGTGTAATATGTGCGCTGCGTATTCAACTTCTCTTTCCATTCATTGTTCGCTTCGAACTGCTTCAAATCCTTTTTCAATCCATCGGTACATCCCTGACAAAGCTTGCCGCTCGTAATTATCTTCCCGCATTTATCGCAAGGGTAACCGAGATTCGGGAACAATTTCGTCTGAATACGCCCCTTTTTCACCCATTTGTATACTAATTCTTCATCAACTCCGGTCGTATTTATCACGGTTTCCATAGTCGCTGCCCGGTTTTCTCTCTTTTTCAAAAATCGATACACAGTCTCGTACATTTTTTCTTCTTCTTTATAACATCCTTCACATACTTCACGAATTTTATTTTTCATAAACAACGCATTACAGCGTGGACAATTCATGATTTCTGACATCTTGATCTTCCTCCTGATGGTACTCATTCTTACCCCTTATATCGGAGGAAACACGAAATCTTTTAACCGCGTGCAAGTGTGAACGAAGTGACTTGTTTGGCCCCCGCTTCTATCAGCAGTTTGGCTGCCTGTCTCAGAGTTGTTCCCGTTGTGTAGATGTCATCAAAGAGAAGGATGGAATGCCCATTGAGGTCTTTGTCTAATAACGTGAAGATTTGTTCCTGCCGAAGCCGATCGCGGCGGGATTTTTTTGATTGTTTTTCTGAATGGAATCTTGATAGCAGGTGCAAGGGTGAGAGTTGTGCTTCCTCTAAAAGAGCAGCCGATTGGTTGAACCCCCGTTCATACTGCCGTTCTTCGCTGAGTGGAATGGGGATGATGTGGTCATATTGATGGTTTTTGATACTGTTTGCAAGTTGAACCCCGAATGCTTTTGCCAGCATGTGGTCGCCCCTGTATTTGTAACGTGCCAGGTATTCTTTCAGAAAGTCATTGTATTCAAAGAGTGATGTGTTGCGTTCCAGAATGCCTTTCCATTTGAGATCTTCCTCCCAGCGAAAGCAGTCCAGGCAAACCTCATCTTGTTTCAACTCATCCGGAAGTTTCTCAAGCGGGCGCGAGCAATATGAACACCTTTGTCCAGATATTGTTTGGAGCCCCTTTTGACATTCGGCGCAAAGATACTGAGGTTCACTGTAAAACAACCCTCTCCAGGATATCACTTCCTTTATCCCATTCCCGCAATACAGACAGAAATTACTCATCAATCAATCCTCGCTTTCTTGCTTCTCTGTTCATCATGAATATGTGCAGGAGTGCATGGATCATTTCCCTTGTCCGGCCGTAATGAAAATAGACCACATCCCCCTTTGGATAATCGGCGCTCCTCCCCGCCCTGCCGGCAATCTGAACAAGTGCACTTTCGGTAAAAATCTGCTCTTCTGCCCCTAACACTGCGACATCGATGTCCGGGATGGTGACGCCTCTTTCTAAAATCGTAGTCGTGAGCAGTATCTGTGTTTCATTGTCTCTCAGTTTTTGTACTTTTTCTTTTCTGCATGGGTCTTCTGCATGGACGGATTCGATAACCGGGTTGACTTCCTGAAACAGCGGCAGCGCCTTATCCATCGCCTGTACGGAAGGGAAGAAAATGAGTGCCTGTTTGTTTTGGTGCAGTCTCTGGCTCGTCCATTTTTTCAGTCGAGAGGGAATACGATTCTTCTCCAATGCTTTCTTCCAATTACCGCACCATTCAAACCGCGGAGCAGGAATTGGATGACGATGATAGCGGGCTGGAATGCGGATATGATGCTGCTTTCCTGATGAACACAACTTCTGAGTTCTTGAATCAGGCGTTGCAGTTAACCGGACCACTGTCGACTCCGTCTTGCGTGCTTTGTTTACCGCAAATTGGAGGGATGAATCATACGAATAAGGAAATGCATCGACTTCATCGATGATCATAAGATCAAAAATATTCTCGTAGCGGTATAGTTGATGAGTCGTTGAAAGAACGAGCCGGCCGTAATGGTGGCGGTCTTCTGAGCCTCCGTACAGTGAGGTGATTGATGTTTGTTGGAACACTCTTTGAAGGCGCGGAGAAAGTTCGAGGATGACGTCCGTTCTGGGTGCAGCGATGCATACTCGTTTGTTCTGTTCGAGAGCTTCGTATATACCTTCGAAAAGAATTTCGGTTTTACCCGCACCGCAGACGGCCCAGACTAACAGATCATCTTTTTTACGGACCGCTTCTACTACTCTATCCGAGGCTTCCTGCTGGGCTTGGGAGAGGGTCCCATGCCAGTTGAATACTGTTTGTGCGTCGGCTGCAGGTGATGGTCCTGCCCAGGTTAGGAGCGGTGTACACTCGGATACCCGTCCCATCATGATGCAGTTTCTGCAGTAGATACAGGGTTCCTTGCAGCGGAAGCATTGGAAGCTCGCAAATAAGTGTTTTTTTGTGTTGCCGCAGCGTTTGCATTGGTGGTTTTCGATTCCTTTTTGATAAGTGATGTATCCATTCGTATAGTGATCGTGAATCATTTTGAGTTCAAAGGGGAGTTCATCAAGGAGGAGAGAGCGGCCAGTAAGGCAGGATTGGAGTTTGATGGAGTAAGGGAACTTAGAGTTGAGCGGGACTGGAGGTGGTAATTCTATGTTAGAGATTTTTTGGAGGTTAAGTGATCCCTTTTTAAGCAGATGCTCTGGTACTAAAAGATTGTTTTGTAGTTTGAATCTCAAATGGAGGCCTCCTTTGGGTTGTTTTGAACTGAATTTGGTCTGTGCCTGGCACAGAATGGCCAATTTGTTCCTGGCACGGAAAGAACGATTTGTGCCAGGAACAAATATAGGGTATTGTGCCTGGCACAAAAAATCGACAAGTGTTATGTGGGGATCTCCCAATCTTTAATTCTCAATTTTGATTCTACATAGAATTGATATTTTTGTTGAGGATTTTCACCCAATGCTTGATAAACCTTTTCCTTATCCGTTAATTTATCGTTATTCATTATGATATAGGTCTTGTAATTACTCCACCGGTAATCTTCGGGTGCCTTTGAACTCCGTGACTTTACAGGATTTAAGTGGAACGTAACTGCTTGTATCCAGCAGCTGCTTCATATTTTTTATCACCTTAGAGTAGTATCGATCCTGAAATACATGACCAACATAATTGTACTTTCTATTGAAATACCTTGCGTAAATGGAGTGAATATAATGAATGATCTCGGTGGGGGAGTGGTTGATGGTTTCGATCACTAAGTGGATATGGTTAGGCATGAGGCAAAAAGAGTGTAAGATGAAGGGTGTGCGAAGTTTAGCTCTTAATAGAAGTGTTAAGTAATGGCGGTAATCCTTGCTGTCCCTAAAGACATTATTTTTTCTATTCCCTCTGGCAGTAATATGATAAATTGCACCAGGATACCAAATTCGAGGTTGTCTTCCCATTGAATCTTCCTTTCTATTTTTTTATTGGAATAAAAACTACATTCGACAAACTTTTTTAATTCCCTGCTTTTTTCAGAATTAACTTGTGCCAGGCACATAATGACTGTTTTGTTCCTGGCACCCCACTAAATATTCTCTATTTCCCCAACAAAAAAAGCCAGGCACCAACCAGCACCTGACCCCAAACCACTATTCCGTCATCTTCCTCCCCCAGCCCATCCCCATCGAGCCTTCACCCAGATGGGTGCCGATCACCGGTCCAAAATAACTCACATCAAACTCGACATTCGGATACTTAGCGGAAAGCTCCTTCATCCACTCCACTGCTTCTTTTTCGCGGTTTGCGTGGATGATCGAAGCGCGATACGGCCTGCCGTCCTTCACAGCGTCCTCCAGCAGCCCTTCTATCCGCTTCAGCGCTTTCTTGCGTGTACGAATCTTCTCAAATGGCACGATTACTTTATCTACAAAGTGCAGCAAAGGCTTCACCTGGAGAAGACTTCCGATGATTGCCTGGGCCTGTGATAGCCTGCCGCCTCGCTGCAGGTGCGCCAAGTCGTCAACCATGAAGTATGCTTGGATGGTTTCTTTCATTTCATCCAATACACGCACGATTTCGTCCGCGTCTTTTCCATCACGGGCTAGTCTGGCACCCTCAAGTGCATAGAATCCCTGTACCATGCAGCTGATTTCTGAATCATATGGGTATACCTTAATGCCGTCCACCATTTCCCCAGCCTGAACTGCTCCCTGGTAGGTGCCGCTGATGCCGCTTGATAGATGGATGGAGACGACGGCGTCATAGTCCCTCGCCAATTTTTCAAACAGCTCTACGAATTCACCGACCGGAGGCTGTGATGTGGTGGGAAGCTTGTCTTGAGTTACAACTTCTTCGTAGAAGTCATTTGCTGTGATATCGATTTCTTCACGGTATGTTTCTCCGCCGAGGATGACGTTCAGCGGGATCATGTGTATGTTCAAAGAATCGCGCAATTCTTTCGGGATGTAGGCTGTACTATCCGTTACAATTGCCGTTTTCATAATCGTTACCCCTCTTATTCTTTATTTGCCGATCGGCAGCCCATGCATACGCTGGTATGGTCTGCCGGCAACATGTACTATTCTAACCTATGTATCCTTTTTATTTTATATGAAAGTAGATTGGTTTGCACCACTG
>NZ_JABMCR010000229.1 GCF_013179555.1 Bacillus haikouensis | reverse complement strand
GTGGGGAAGCTTGATGAATATGAACTTCTCCATGCATTCTTTGCGGAAAAGATGACCAACGCCAAAACAAAGGATCTGCTCTACCTTTATTGACGAATGCCTAAAGACTGTATAAAGTAAATAATAGAAAATCCAAAGGTTTGACGATCGTAGTCAATCCTTTTTTTCATTTACCACGGAAAAACGCATATTACTTCTGTTTATATAGAAAGAGGGGTCGTCCGTTGGAAGAAATCATTGTGCATGGAAAAGGAAGAGAAAAACGATGGGTTCTGCGTAAAGATCAGAGGGTGAGCGGACTCTATACGTATCAGCCCCAGGAAGAAACACTGACCGGGAATATTTATTTTGGCAAAGTTGTCAAGGTGCAAAAAGGTCTGGGTGCAGCGTTTGTGGATATAGGACAGGATAAAAATGGCTATCTCCATGAAAAAGAATTCCCGCAGAACATCGCAGCGTATCACAGCGGTGATGCAGCCTTGCCGATCGGGAAATGTGTGCATGAAGGCCAAAAAATTCTTGTGCAGGTGACAAAGGATGCCGCGGGGACAAAAGGCCCGAAATTGTCTGCAGTGATTGAATTGAAAGGCGAGCTTCTTGTCTATATGCCTGAGGGTCATTATATCGCCGTTTCAAAGAAACTTGATGAAATGAAGAGACGGGAACTGAAACGGGAGGGGAAGGATTGGAAAAAAGAAGGGGAAGGCATTGTTTTCCGTACAAATGCTTCAACCGCTGAAAGGAAAGAATTGATCGGTGAACTGGATGCATTGCGAACCAGGTTCCTGGCACTCGAGGGATTGAGCCGGCGCAGTAAAGCTCCTGCTATCTTATATAAAGAAGATGCATTCTATGCGGACCTTTTTGAACAATTGAAAAGAGGTAGAGGCGGAAATATATATGTAGATGACTTTTCCTGCTTTGAACATTTGCGGACTTGGATTGACACTCATTACAGCGGAAAATGGTCGATCGAGCATTATAGGCAAAGTGAAAATATTTTTCATCATTTCGGGGTTTCTGGTGATTGGAAAAACGCCCTGAAAAAAGTGGTCTGGCTTGATAACGGAGCTTTTCTGCTCATTGAAGCGACAGAAGCGCTGACAGTCGTGGACATCAACTCTGGCAAATTCACAGGTAAAGATGACCTTGAACAGACCGTCTTGCAGACAAATAAATTGGCAGCAGTGGAAATGGCGAAGCAATTGGCCCTCAGGAATATCAGCGGGATCATCCTGATTGATTTCATCGATATGAAAAAAGAAAGCCATCGCGAGGAAGTGCTGACGGTCTTCACCGAGGCTCTTCAATCTGACTCACAGCGTACCACCATTTTGGGCTTTACTTCACTAGGGGTCCTTGAACTGACTAGGAAAAGGACAAGACCATCTCTTGATGAATATTTAACCGTACCATGTCCTGTGTGCAGCGGAACCGGCAGGATCATCAGTCCCGAAAGCAAAGCCTTTCAGCTGGAGAGGGAGCTGTGGGAATATCAAGGTACCGACACCTTTCAAATTATCATAGAAGCAACGGCGGATGTATTTGAGGTTTTTGCCGGCAGTGACAAGCAGCATGTGAGAAGACTGGAGAAAGCATTGAATATAAACCTTGACCTTCAAGTCATCGATCATCCCCATCCGCATTATCAAATTGGAAAAATCTCTTAGCAGAGATTACTGCTAATAATTCCGCTAACCTAGAGTGGATGGGAACAGAAGGCATTTGACTGCGAAGGGATATAGAGGAGCGAAGAAAGGCGGAACCGGATGACAAGCACAAGGGGCGACATCCGGCAGGGAGCAGTTTGCCTTTTGTGGGGTTTGGCTGACGAATTCGGATTCCCAAGAGTCGAAACAGGAAAAGTCAAAGAGGCTCGGCTCGGCTTCCTCCCCGCGTAAAGGAACGGTCTATGACTTCGCAGGAAACATCAAAGCAGTGAGCAAAGATCATATGAATTTCAAGATTTATATTGACACCATCTCTCAATTTGTGATAGGATTCTAATGTTATTGATTGTAGCACCCGTGCTACAACCGCTCAGAACAGGTCTTAAAGTGTGGAGAGATCCAGCACCTGTGATTGGCGAGTCTGAGTTTATTAAGGAGGTGCGATTATGTACGCAATTATCGAAACAGGTGGTAAGCAAATCCGTGTAGAAGCTGGTCAAGCAATCTACATCGAAAAGCTAAACGCAGGTGAAGGTGATACGGTAACATTCGACAAGGTTCTTTTCGTTGGTGGTGACGATGTGAAAGTAGGAAGTCCATTAGTGGATGGAGCTACTGTAACAGCGAAGGTTGAGAAACAAGGCCGCGCGAAAAAGCTTGTAGTATTCAAATACAAGCCTAAGAAGAACTACCGTCGTAAGCAAGGTCACCGTCAACCTTACACTAAAGTTGTAATTGACGAAATCAACGCGTAAGGCGTGATTGAATGATTAACGTTTACGTTGAGAAGTCAGGCGGAAGAATTCGTTCTTTCTCCATGGACGGTCATGCAGATTTTGCCGAAAAAGGGCAGGATATTGTTTGTGCCGGTGCCTCTGCTGTTTCATTCGGAAGTGTCAATGGCATTATATCATTGACCGGAGTTGAACCTGTTATCGAGCAATCTGCCGATGGGGGATACTTAAGATGCGTCATTCCCGACGGCTTATCGGAAGAAACGGACATGAAGGTCCAGCTGCTACTCAGTAGTATGGTTATCAGCCTGCAAACAATTGAAAGAGACTATCGTGATTTCATTAAAATAACCTTCAAAAAGTAGGAGGTGGAACAGATGTTAAGATTAGACCTTCAGTTTTTCGCGTCTAAAAAAGGAGTAGGTTCGACTAAAAACGGTCGTGACTCTATCTCTAAGCGTCTTGGTGCTAAGCGTGCAGACGGTCAAATGGTTACAGGCGGATCTATCCTTTACCGTCAACGCGGTACAAAGATCTATCCAGGTTTGAACGTTGGCCGTGGTGGTGACGATACACTTTTTGCTAAAACAGACGGTGTTGTTCGTTTCGAACGCATGGGTCGTGACAAGAAAAAAGTGAGCGTATACCCTGTTGCGAATGAAGCTTAATCGCATATCTTTAACGAAAACTCTAACCGACTTTCGGTTAGAGTTTTATTTTTTTTGAAGGATGTAAAAAGTTCGTTCCTGGTGGCAGATGATTTTGCAGGAGATATTGAGCCATGCGGTTTGATTAAAATATAGATAATTGATAATGAACCCACTGTTTGAAAAGAAGAATCCGGCAACACGATATGCCTGTCGAGTCTCTGACTGCCTGACAGCTTTCATTTTTTCTCACGAAGCATAATCTATGATCAACAAATGAGATTTTTAACCTTGTCCGAATTATTTTCAACTTCCAGTGATTTATGATCAACTTCGGCATTGCGCGGAACCGATCCAAACTACTCAACAGTCCCGATCATAAAAACCCGTCCTTCGACACTTTTTTCATAAACAATATACGAAGCACGCTCATCTTTGATATACTAACTAATAGCACATAAAGTATAGGAGTTATTATATGAGCGAAAATTGGGGTATAGTGGACGCATTGAGACATGCTCGTCATGATTGGATGAATGATCTGCAGTTAATCAAAGGCAATCTTGAGTTAGATCGGGTGGAGCGTGCTAAACAAGTCATAGATACCATGGTACTCACGGCGAAAAATGAATCAAAGCTATCAAATCTGAAACTTCCATTATTGTCAGAATGGATTTTAACATATAACTGGTCGACCCGCTTGGTGAAGCTGGAGTTTGAAGTCGGGCAGACGGGGTATGCCCGCAAGCTAAATGATCGAAAGCTCGTTCTCTTATGCAAAGAGGTTATGGAACTTGTTGAATCCAATGCAGAGGCCAGAGGGGAAAATCAGCTTTCTTTAATCATCAACCTTTCCGAGGAAAATCCCCGTTTTATATTTGATTTCACAGGTATACTAAAAGAAACAGCTGGTTTGGAAGAATGGATTGAGAATAAGCAGAAAAACGGACAAAATATAGAGACGGAACTGCTTCAAAAAGAAGCGTTTGTGATTCATCTTTCTGTTGAATAGCATGAAGTTACATATGTGATATCAACGTGATGGATAAGTAAGTTAGGAGTGAAAGTATGTTTGTCGATCAGGTCAAGATCTATACAAAAGGCGGAGACGGCGGTAACGGAATGGTTGCATTCCGCCGGGAAAAATATGTGCCTAAAGGCGGTCCTGCAGGCGGGGACGGCGGTCATGGGGCGGATGTCATTTTTGAAGTGGACGAAGGGCTCAGAACACTGATGGATTTCCGTTACCAGCGTCACTTTAAGGCACCTCGCGGAGAGCATGGCATGAGTAAGAACCAGCATGGCAGAAATGCAGAAGATATGGTTGTGAAAGTGCCGCCGGGTACGGTTGTCAAAGATGATGATACCGGGGAAACGATTGCTGACTTAACGCAGCATGGACAGCGTGCAGTCATCACAAAAGGCGGCCGCGGCGGCCGCGGGAATTCACGATTCGCGACTCCTGCAAACCCTGCTCCCGAGCTTTCGGAAAAAGGGGAACCTGGTCAGGAACGCTACATCGTGATGGAATTGAAACTGCTGGCTGATGTCGGCCTTGTCGGATTTCCGAGTGTCGGAAAATCTACATTATTATCGGTCGTTTCAGCAGCAAAACCGAAGATTGCTTCCTATCATTTCACGACAATCGTCCCGAATCTTGGAATGGTCGAAACAGCTGATGGCAGAAGCTTTGTTATGGCCGATCTGCCGGGACTGATAGAAGGGGCTCACGAAGGTGTAGGTCTTGGGCATCAGTTCCTTCGCCATATCGAGAGAACCCGTGTCATCGTGCATGTAATCGATATGAGCGGCATGGAAGGACGCGACCCTTACGAAGATTATCTGACAATCAACGAAGAATTGAAACAATATAATCTTCGTTTGACTGAACGTCCGCAAATTATCGTGGCGAACAAGATGGATATGCCTGAAGCAGAAGAAAATCTTGACGTGTTTAAAGAAAAGCTTCAAGATGATTATCCTGTATTCCCGATATCTGCATTTACTCAGCAAGGCTTGAAGGAACTGTTGTTTGCCGTGGCCGATAAGCTGGAGACCACGGAAGAATTCCCGATTACAGAAGAAGTAGAGGAAACAGGTATTCACCGTGTGGTTTACAGACACGAGGAAGATCAGCGAGACTTTGTGATCACCCGTGATCCGGATGGAACCTTCGTTGTCAGCGGAGCGAAGATTGAACGGTTGTTCAAGATGACTGATTTCTCCCGTGAAGATTCTGTCAGACGTTTTGCGAGACAGCTTCGTTCTTATGGTGTCGATGATGCCTTGCGTGAACGCGGTGCCGAAAACGGTGACACAATACGCTTGTTGAAATATGAATTTGAATTCGTTGATTAAACCTGTTCGTATTGGAGGAATAATCGGTGGGGAAAAAGTTCCAGGATGGTAAATTTTATTTAGTGCGGGAAGACGTGCTGCCGGAAGCGATGAAGAAAACGCTCGACGCCAAAGAGTTGATCGAAAGAGGAAAGGCTGACTCAGTGTGGGAAGCTGTTAATCGTGTAGATCTCAGCCGAAGTGCGTTTTACAAATACCGTGACACGGTCTTTCCATTCCATACGATCGTGAAGGAAAGGATCATCACGTTATTCTTCCATTTGGAAGATCGTTCAGGTACACTGTCCCATCTTCTGAGTGAAACGGCGAAGCATGGATGCAATATTTTAACCATACACCAGACGATCCCGCTGCAGGGGAGAGCGAACGTAACGTTGTCCCTTAATGTAACGGATCTCAAAGTCGGATTGGAAGATTTATTGTCAAATTTAAAACGGCTTGAATTTGTCGAAAAAGTGGAAGTGTTGGGCTCAGGGGCCTGACACTTCTTTTTTTGTCTGGAAAAATTCCGTTAACCTGACAACAATATGATTCTGATATAACATTTTTGAAAAGAAGTTGTATACAAACCGTTCCTTCGCATGTTAGAATGTTCAATAAATTTCTCGAGAGGAAGAGACCATTTGAAAATTGCTTATTTAGGACCTCAGGCTTCTTTTACAGACCTGGCTGTGAAGAAAGCTTTTCCAGCAGAAAATAAAGTACCATTTGTGACGATACCAGATTGTATAGAAGCTGTCATTGAAGGAGAAGTTGATTATGCTGTCGTTCCTTTGGAAAACGCGCTGGAAGGTTCTGTACATATTACGGTTGATTACTTGTTTCATGAAGCGGATTTATCCATCGTGGCCGAGCTAACTTCTCCTATTCAGCAGCATCTGATGGTGCATCCCGGCCAAGGCTGCGATGAAAGCAAAGTAGAGAAAATCATGTCCCATTCTCATGCGTTGGCACAGTGTCATAAATTTCTCCATCAGAAATTCCGGGGTACTCCACTGGAGCAGGCGACATCAACCGCAGCAGCTGCCAAATATGTGAGCGAGCACCCGCAGGAAAGGCTGGCGGCAATCGGGAATGAATTGGCTGCACAAGAATACGGGTTAACGATCGTCCAAGAGAATATCCATGATTTTGCATATAATCACACACGTTTCATTGTACTTCACAACCAACACGATTCACTTGAACTCCCCCATGAAAAGAGCGG
>NZ_JABMCR010000228.1 GCF_013179555.1 Bacillus haikouensis | reverse complement strand
TTTTCTTTCAGAGCCGCCCCAACATATAAATTCCACTTATTCCCTCTAAGTGATAAAATGAAAACACCGCTGTATGACTATGAGGTGAATAATATGAAAAATAGAACACTATTTCTAGGAGCGACCCTTTCCGCTCTCGGTATCGGCGTACTCGGATATTTCATTACGAATACCTTCATGTATCTCCCCAAAAAAAATGACAAACTCGTCCGATCAAGGGAAATCGACGCCCTTCGCATCATTCAGGAGGAGTTTGATGCTCTTCCCAAAGAGGAGGTCAACATCCCTTCTCCATACGGCTATCATCTCAACGCCATTTTTGTCACGCCCCATCCTCACAATAAATACATGATATTTGCGCATGGGGTCACTGAAAACAAACTGAACTCCATTAAATATATGAATTTATTCATCAAAAAGGGATTCAATGCCATCATCTATGACCACCGCCGCCACGGAAACTCCGGCGGCAAAACGACCAGCTATGGGTATTATGAAAAATTTGATTTAAAAGCGGTCGTTGATGAATTGATCAGGCGGGCGGGTGATGACGTCTTCTTCGGGTTACACGGCGAGTCCATGGGTGCCTCCACCGTGCTGCTATATGGAGGAAGCGTTGAGGATCGCGCCGACTTTTATATCGCCGACTGTCCCTATTCCGACTTCGGTGAACAGCTTGCCTACCGGATGGGTATCGAACTTGGTATTCCTGCAAGATTTCTTCTTCCGCTGGTAAACCGTACCTTGAAATTTCGCGAGGGCTACTCGCTAAAAGAACTGTCTCCTATTTCGGTCATTCAGAACATTCAAAAGCCTGTGTTGTTCATCCATAGCTTTGAAGATGATTATATACTCCCGCAAATGACCGAAGAATTATTTCAAAAGAAGCAGGGACCCAAAATGATGTATCTGGATTTCCGCGGGACTCATGCCCAATCATACAATGAGGATCCAGATAAATACGAAAGCGTCATCCAACGGTTTCTTGAAGAATTTGCTATGGCTCAGAAAGGATGATGTATGATGATTCCGGATTACTTTCGGTCAAAAATGAAAGCGATGTATGGTGAGTCTGGCGGGGTATGGGCAGATGGGGCCGTACAAATAATCCTCTCCCTGAAGGAGAAACTCAACCTGACATTCGGGGAACCTTTTTCTTTAAGTTATAATTTCGTCGTACCGGTCGTATTGGCAGACGATACTTCTGCGGTTTTAAAAATAGGGTATCCTAATAAAGATTTTTTTAATGAGTATCGTGCACTCGGGGAGTTCGCCGGCGATGCCATGGTGAAAGTGATCGACTTTGACCGGGAAGCGGGCTGGATTCTCCTTTCGCATCTTAAGCCCGGCACTGGCCTGCATTCATTAAGCGATGAAGATGAACGATTAAAAATCTTTGCTTCAGTGGCCCGGCGGTTATGGCGCAAACCTTCAGCTCCTCATCCATTCCCTGATGTTAAAGCCTGGTCAGAAGGTATTCAACGGTACCGTGCCCGTTTTCATGACGGTACCGGTACCTTGCCCGAAAAAATGATCTCAAAAGCAGAATCGCTGTTCGTACAACTTCTCAGCTCTTCAAAAGAACAGTATTTACTTCACGGTGACTTGCATCACGAAAACATCTTGTATTCGCGTTCGTCAGGCTGGACTGCCATCGATCCCAAAGGACTGACCGGGGAGCGGGAATACGATTGCATTCAGTATACGTTAAATCACTGGAAGCAGCACGATGAACCTTATGAACTCTTAAAGTACAGGACCTCTTCTTTATCTTCCCTGCTCTCTCTTTCCTATGAAAGACTTATTGCATACGGGTTCTGCCATTCAGTCCTGTCTGCCTGCTGGTGTGTCGAAGATGTAGAAGATATGGAAGATGCAAGAGACTGCTATGAAAATGGGACTGCCATTGCAGCAATGTATGAAAAACTCATGGGAGAAAGAAAAGCGTAAGCGCCTTGATCAGCCCCGACAAGCGTTGGAAGTCCGAACGGTGAAGTCGCTCTTTGACTTCATCGGGCGGACTGAAACGTCTCGAGGGGCTAGGCGCTGGAGCTGGACAGTAGAAAAGCGGAGGGGCTTTGAATAGAGGCGGGTGGCATAAGGCGAATCGGCCACGAAGGCGCCCTTTGCCTTCTTGGCCGGTTTGACTTATGACATGGGCCTCTAAGCCCCGGAGCTGGACAAGTAGAAAAGCGTAAGCGCCTTGATCAGCCCCGACAAGCGTTGGAGCTGGACAGTTCTCGAAATGAAATCTTTACTCCCTTATTCATAAAATAAAGCTGACTCCCTGTAAAGGTCATCAGCTTTTTGTCCATTACTCTTCCGGAAAGAGGATGAAATTCATTCTTCCGTTAAGGATTTGCCCCGGGCTTTTTAATTGAAAGGTATTGCTGTTTGATGAAAAATCGATTTTCAATTCTTCATCAAGGAAAACCGTTTTCGACTTCTCTACCAAAATCGGAAGACTATTGGTTTCCACTGTTACATCCTCAATTTCATCCGGTTTTGTGACATACCATAATGTCGGAATGCCGCTTACCACACATCCGCATCCCTCTATGTCATATTTCAGTTTCAAAAAGCCTTTTTGGCCGGCTATTTTATCATTGATTTTTTCTGCTGCTTCATCTGTAAGTTGAATTTTCATATGACATCCTCCTCCTGTCCATCCTAACATATTTCTTCCGTTTCCTTTAAGATATTGCATTTTTCCCTCTTTCACTTTACTATCATAATGGGGAAACTTTTTGTATTTTATAGAAAGGGTGGGTTTTCATGGCAAAAGCTCAAATCAAAGTCAATGACAATGGTTCTCTTCGTGTAAGCGGAGATGTGGAACTGATCGATGCAGACGGGAATGTATTTCCTACAAAGCAAGTCTTTTCTTTATGCCGCTGCGGTTTATCTGCAAATATGCCGTTCTGCGATGCTTCTCACAAGGGAAAATTCGAATCTTGTGTACGTGCGGAGAAAGTGCTGGACGATGAATAAAATTGAAAGCAGAGAGACTTCATGAAGTCTCTCTTTTTTACCGGCGGCACCTGATCATTCTTCAAAAAAGCGAATGTCCGAGATACCCGTTAAAGGAATATAGTGGGCTTTCCCGTACCGGTCCACCACATGCAGCCTCCCTTCCAGAGAATCGGCATGGTGAATGGATCCGACGAGATGTTCATGCCGATGATGGACATAATGAGTGATCGATACCGGTTTACCGAACTCCATCGCTTCCGCCACTACCTCATTCAATACTTCTAATTCTTGTTCATCAAGCTCTTTTCTTTTTTCATACGTATCTTCCTTCGCCCAGTCCCGTAATAATTTCACGTGCTCGGGCAGCATCATGGACGTCCATTTGATTCTTCCACGGTCACGAATCATGCCTGCTCACCTCCTGGACCCCGTCACGATTTATGTCCCCCGACAAGCCGTGCGCGGTGTCTCGCCGTTCCCGCTTCAGTATAGGATACCGCTCTAAGCAGGGAAGCCGATCCATACTTGCGGCGAATCTTATCCACCACATATCCCAACTCGCGCTTCTCCCACCGCTTGGGATCAAATAAAGAAAACTGCATTGTTTCATCATCTGTAATATTTGAAAGGGCGATGGATATTTTCCGGACAGTCTTTCCGTTGTAATTCTCTTCAAACAGCTGAAGACAGACTCTGTACAAATCCATTGTGACGTTCGTCGGCTCTTCCACTGTCCTTGAGCGGTGAAATCCTCCTCCGAATTCTTCCTGGCTGTATCCGATTCCAAAGCTGACGGTTCTTCCGGCCTTCTTATGTGTTCTTGCTCTTCTTGCCACCTCTTCACACATCTCAAGGATGACAGATTTGATCTCCTTCCTCTCCTTGTAATCCCTGAGAAGGATCTGGCTCTTTCCGAAGCTGATCTGCCCTTCCATGATCGGCGCTCCGATTTCCGATAAATCCACACCCCAGGCATGGTAATAGAGCTGATTGCCCATGACCCCGAACTTCGCTTCGAGCTTTTCTAACTCATATTGAGCCAGCTGCCCGACCGAGAAGATCCCCATCCGGTTGAGCGTCTTTTCAAGGCGGCGGCCGATTCCCCACATCTCACTGAGAGGGGACAGGGACCACAGCTTTTCCGGGACGTCTTCATACCTCCACTCTGCAATCCCTTCCTTCTTCGCTTCAAGGTCTAAGCATAGTTTCGAGAGAAGCATATTCGGTCCAATGCCAATCGCACACGGAAGCTGAAATTCCCTTTCCATGTCATCTTTGATCTTCTGGGCAATGGTCATGGCGTCCCCCCAAAGGTGGGTGGCTCCGTCAATCTTGATGAAGCTTTCATCGACACTGTACGTGTGAATCGCATCTTTGGGGACGTAGCGATGAAATAAGCGGGTAATTTCAGTAGAAATGCGGACATACGTGGCCATTTTAGGCTCTACAAGCCGGATGCGGGGATCCTTTGGAATTTCAAACATCCGCGACCCTGTCTTAATGCCGAAGTCTTTCTTTAACTTGGGAGATGCAGCTAACACAATGCTCCCCTGCCTGTCCCGGTCCCCGACCACTGCCAAATGACACTCAAGCGGATCGAGCCCGAGTATGACAGCCGAACAGCTGGCGTAAAAGCTCTTCATATCGATGCATAAAATCTTGTGGTGCGGCAGCCTGCTGTAGTCGACGGTCATTTACCATCCCTCCTTCACTCCTCACAATCGAACACTCGTTCTCATTTATTATATTTATGATTGTATACGAATATACGTTCGCTTTCAACTTAAATTATTGGGAATGGAGTTAAAATCTTGGGAACTAGAAAAGCGGAGGCGGCTCGCTCAGAGGCGACAAGCATAAGGCAGGGCAGCCATAAAGGCGCTCTTTGCCTTTTTGGATGGCCTGCCTTATGTCTCGAGCCTCTAGCCGCCGGAGCTGGACAAAAGAAAAGCGGAGGCGGCTCGCCCAGAGGCGACAAGCATAAGACAGGGCAGCCATAAAGGCGGTCTTTGCCTTTTTGGATGGCATGACTTATGTCTCGAGCCTCTAGCCGCAGGAGCTGGACAAAAGAAAAGCGGAGGCGGCTCGCCCTGGGACGCCCAAGTGAAGCACGGAGCAAACAAGAATCATTCTAACGTAGCACAATTATTTAAAAACCGGCACAATTATCCTCAAAGCCAGGTCCTGAGAAGAAAAATAAATGAGCCAACCCATTAGAACCACCCTATTTAACATAAAAATATAAATAGATATCCATTTCAGCTGTAAATATCCTGTTTTATTCTCATAAAAATAAAAAACCTCTTCCCCATCTGCCGGACCCCTTTCTCCTCTCCTGAACATCAAAAAAGGACTGCTCCATTAAGAGCAGCCCCGATTCACAAACAAATATACCATCACCCTTTGCCGGCTTGAAATCCAGGATATTTGGTCATCCCGCCATCCGCAATCAATGTCGTCCCGGTTACGTAGCTTGCCTGTTCGGACGCAAGGAATGCCGCACAGGAAGCGATTTGTTCAGGTTCGCCGATGTAGCCAAGCGGAATGAGTTTTTCGACCCCTTTTTTCTTTTCAGGGTCGGAAAATTTCTCTGCGTTGATAGGGGTGTCGATGGCACCCGGGGCAATATTGTTGATGCGGATGCCGTCAGGGGCAAACTCTAAAGCCAGGCTTTCCATCAACAGCTTCACTCCCCCTTTACTGGCAGCATAATGAACGAAATGCGGCCACGGTATGATTTCGTGCACAGATGATATGTTGATGATCGATCCCTTGATGTTATTTTCCAGCATATATTCAGCGGCTTCCCGGCAGCCGAGGAAGGTTCCTGTCAGATTCGTATTCAATACTTTATTCCAATCTTCGAGGGACAATCTTTCTGATGGCACTTCGTTTTCAATGCCTGCATTATTCACATAAATATCGAGGCCGCCATAAGTATCGCGGGCGAATTTGACAAAGGCTTCCACATCTGACTCTTTTGTCACGTCACCTTGGATGATGGAAGCCGTGCCCCCGCTCTGTTCGATTTCCTTCAATAATTCACCGGGGTTCTCTTCTTCACTGAAATAGTTGATGACGACCTTACATTGTTCCTCTGCAAACCGCTTGGCAATCGACTTCCCGATTCCCGTAGCAGCTCCTGTGATAATGACGACTTTTCCTTTCAAATCCGAATACATATGACTTCCTCCTTTATTTTTTTGATAAAATTTGGCTTCCTGTCTACTCTTTGGTAAAGCCAAGCAACACTCCTCCGATGATGATGAGGATACACCCTGTGATTACAAGTGAAATTTGTTTCTTCGATTTCTTTTCACCTAAGAAGAACAGACCTCCGATTGTTGAAATTACAATTCCAGTCTGGGAAAGGGAGAAACTTGTAGCCACACCGATTCTAGGGAGGGCGAGAAGCAGTCCGAGATTTCCGGCTGCCCACATGAGACCGGTCAAAACATTCCGGAGTGTATATTTATCAAAAGGTTTATACCTGATGGTGATGGCGACCGCCCCGATGAACATCCCGATAGCCTGTGGTAATATGGCTTCCCATCCGTCGATTTTGAACCAGCGGACAATGACGACATAAGCTATGTATCCGAGACTTGAAATAAACAATGTAAGAAGCCCTTTCTTTAACTGTTGATTATCTTT
>NZ_JABMCR010000227.1 GCF_013179555.1 Bacillus haikouensis | reverse complement strand
ACTGACGGATGTGAAGGAAGAAATCGAACAGCTTGGCAGGAAATGCTCGATTATTCCATGTGATCTTGAAAAGGAAGAAGAAGTGAAGGCTGCCATTCCCAATGTCATTTCAGCTTTTGGAAAGATTGATATATTAGTAAACAATGCAGGCATTCAGCGCAGGTCGCCTTCCGTAGATTTTCCTGAATCCGATTGGGATGATGTTCTAAATGTTAATTTAAAAGTGGTCTGGTTATTATGCCAGGAGGCAGGACGTTACATGGTTGCGAAAGGAGAAGGCAAAATCATTAACACCGCTTCTCTCCTTTCTTACCAGGGAGGATTGACCGTCCCAGCGTATGCAGCAGCAAAAGGCGGTGTGGCACAACTCACGAAAGCTTTGTCCAATGAATGGGCAAAAGAAGGTGTCAACGTAAACGCGATCGTCCCAGGCTATATTGCGACAGACATGAACACCGCCATACTGGACGACCCAATCAGAAATAAACAAATTCTTGATAGAATTCCTGCAGATCGATGGGGAGAACCCGATGACTTCAAAGGAACCGTCGTCTACTTAGCTTCGGACGCTTCCAATTATGTACATGGTCATTTGGCGGCTGTTGATGGAGGATGGCTTGGGAGGTAGTTCAAGTAGGACAAGGGGACAGGTCCCTTGTCCCAAACCAGTCGGCCGATTCTGAATGTGGGACGAGGGACCTGTCCCCCCCGTCCCCTTCACTGCAGTACCGTAAACACATACCCACGCGGCATCTTCTCACCCCTTATCCACCCTTTCTTCTCGAGCCGCTTAATAGAGCGATGAATTCGGGATACAGAGTATCTGTCTATTTTCTTACCGTTATAGAACCACAAATAATCTCTTAGATTGCCCAGCGATGCTATGTACTGCCCCTTTTCGAGAAAACTCCCTCCCTCATATCCCGCTTCTTTCTTCGAGTGCGTAAGGATCCATAAATAAATCCGCAGATCTTCGGTGTGACGAAAATTCGTTTCCTGAATCAATCCATTCGGTTCCAGTATTGATGAATCAAACATTGTAATCTCCTCCTTTACCTTCTATATACATCCTGCCGGTTCAAAAGGATACCGTGAGAGGAATATTTTTTATTTTTTTCTGTTTCACATGGCCAATCAGGGGTTGAGCGTGAACCACCTGGCATCACCGCTTCCCCTTACATCGAAAGATATGCCCTCCCCTCAGTGAATTCCTTCAACTCCGCCACCAGCTTCGCCTTCTCCGCTTCAAAATCGTCATCCTGAACCTCAGCGTCAGTACTCCGCCCATCCGTAAACCATTCCGGAAGCTTCTCCGTCCGGACCGGTTTTCTCCGCTGGCCAACCTTCTTTTCTTTAACGACCTTTCGATACATCTTCCTGAACTCTTTCTCCTGAGCATCCTTCACGTCCCGGACATCATTCAGCTCCCAGTTCATCAGTATTGCGTCCACATAACTCCAATACTGCTTCCCCTGTTCCACAGCCTTCTTCATCGCTTCCACCACCAGGCTGTCTGACAGCTTTTCACACCAGATCCGGATCCTCTCCTCAAGATACGATCCCATATTGCCGAATCCATTTTCTTTGAAAAATGTCACCGCACCTTCACACGCGCTTTGTTGTTGTTGTTTATTTTTTATTTCTGAAGAACTCTCTGAAGATCTCTCTGTATACGTCCCCTCCCCCGCCGGAGGTGCCCCTGCTTCCTTTCGTGACAGCCCCTCCTCTGAAGCGAGGGTACCGGTACGTTCCAACGTATCATCAGGACAAATGGAAACCAACTCACTGACATGGTACTTTTCGTGCATGACCTTATTCACATTCCCGGCAACAGGCTGCACATACATGACATTGCTCAGCACCATGCTCGACGTCGTAATCGTTCTGAACTCCCTCATCAGCAAATGATTCTCCACCAGGAAATCCACCGCTTCCTTCACCTGTCTCTTCGAAAACCCATATGTATCGGAAAACGCCTGGTAACTCTTCTGCAGCATATCCCCCTTGAACTTCGTCCGTGTCCCAATCACATCACCGTTCTCATCCCGCACCAATGTCGGACGATACCAATACAGTATATCCGCCAGCAGTGTGATCGCCACAAAATGTGCCTTCCCGCTGGCAAACGTAATGTTCTTGTACCATAAATGAGGAACCAGATTCCCCTCGATCTTCATCTCCCCTACCTGATCGACTACTTTGCATCCTGATTTCATAAAAAAATTCCACCCTTCTATATCTAGTCACTTACTAGATATAAAGAAAGGTGGAAAAAGGATACCCTGTTATGAAATTTTTTTAAATAAACGTATGTATAATCCTTCATGTCGCTTTGTGGCGGGGTTTTGAGAGGTTATACAAACGTTTGTTTAGAAGCACTAATTTCCTTACTCCTGACTGGACGCTTGTTTTTCATTGTTTAAGTAAAAAGCAGGACGAGAACCGTCCCTATTCTTAAGCTGTGACCTCATTCTGCTGACCACCGCGAACTTTCGCTTTCTTTGCCTTCTTCTTGCCTGCAACGGTAACAATATTCTGACCCATCGGCAGTTTGTAAATAAGTTTCACGATGAGGATGGAGATAAGAACGGTTAATATGAATGCAACCGGAATCCAACGGGTTCTTTCTAATAAGAACGCAGCGTGCTGCTGGATGAAATACAGTACAATTGGGTGAACAAGATAGATCCCCATTGATAAGTTGCCCAGTTCAATGATTGGTTTTCTTATTTTTTCGAGATTGCCCATCAGAAAATAGCCGCCTGTTAAAGCAACGAAGAAGATCGGCATGATGATCAGATTAGTCACCCTGGTAGAAGAATAGAAACCAAATTGCTGATATTCATAGACTCCGACTCCTACCATCATCAAGGCGATAAGCAGACAGAACTTGGCATTTGCTTCGACCCACTTTACGATGTAAGCCCAATAATGAACGAGAAGACCGCCGATCATAAAGAAGAAAATCCAATAGAATAGAGATGAGCGGTCATGAGTAAAGAGATTTACTACCTCATTCCCGGTATCTAATGGACCTTTCATATGAAAATAATTGATGAAAAAGGCCATTATGGTTAGGCCGATCATCCACTTTTTCGACTTTAATAACTGTAAAAACGGATACAGGATATAAAACTGAACCACCACCATCATGAAATAGAGATGGTAATAGCCGTCTCCTAAGAAAAAGTAGGTAAGAAAGTCGCCCAGTTCATGCCCATTCTCACTCCAAGGGAAGCGATAGGAGTTAATCATCATATAAACGAAACTCCATACAACAAATGGAATGACCACTTTCGTAAATCGAGACGAAACAAAACGGTTAATTTGAAACCCTCTATTGATTGCTTGATTATATAAAAGAAATCCACTGATGATCGCAAACAACGGAGTACCGAGTCTTGATACCTGATTCAGGAACATCGTTGCCCAATTAAACGTTTGATCATTCAGGTGATAATTCCTCGCCGTCACATGGACCATTACTACTAGTAAACAAGCAATCGCACGTACAAAATTCAATTCATAAAAATACTTTTTGGAAGCCTTATTCTGAGATGATATTGATTCTTTCAACTTGAAACTCCTTTATGTTATGAGATTAAACGTAAGATAAAATTATACCAAATAGTATATTAACATAATTTCGTAACGAATATAGGAATTTTTATTCAGCTTATTCTTGTAATAAATGGGATTTTAATGTGGAAGATGGAAGATTATTTACCATACTATGGTACAATTTAGTTGGCAAGACAACGTGAATCAACGTCAATTTCGAGAGGAGTATCAAATGAAAAGAAGAATAAATTACTTTCTTACCATCTTACTGGCCATCATCCTATCTTCTCCTTTATCCCTTACCATTAGTTTACTTAGTGATTATTTCTCGGACCCTCAAGCATATAGTGAAAATTATGCGTACAATACGAGTTTCTATATACTGTATACATTCATAGTTGCCATTATCTATATCGTTGTAGGCATACCGACCACTTTACTTGCAGATAACTTAAAATACAAAAAATCATTTTTATCTATTTTCAAAACCAGCTACCTCATACAAGTGCTCGTCTACACAGTTTCAAGTTTGCTATTTTCATATGTAACATTGGGGTTTCACTTTTACTTTCCAGCATTCGTATCATGGCTTACTTTTGCTCAAGTTTATTTTCATGTTTTGTTTTTAATTCGATGGAAGACGGATAACCGTATGAAAGGGGTACTGTGAAATAAATGTGCCGCTGAGTTGGAGAAAGCATGGAACCTGCTGTAAAAGTCAGGAAAAAACGTTCGTTTCTTCGATGGGATAAAGTATTCCTGTTTCCACCATATACAACTTAAGAATCATTCAAAATTAGTAGGGAATGGAGTATACGAAATAATATTGATAAAAGTGATGATGTTTATTTATTGGTATTCCAGGAAATGGTGCGATAGTAAGAGTGGTTGAAGTAAAGCATGGGATTACCTTTATCGTTCATTTAACACCTAACTCAAGAAAGAAATGCGTGTCTAGTCAATTATTACGCCTAATTGAAAAAATAGGCATCTCTATATAATCAACTAGAGACACCTATTCTTACGCAAAACCTGCGATTAATTCCTTTAAGAACCATCAACGGGTTCAATAAAATAGGGGGTATAAATATTATTTGAGCGCGACTTCGATCGGCTCCTTATATATACTGCTTCTTTTATTAATTTACACTAATTTTTATTATTTGTTATCTAGGAGTTCATTTCTATTTCTTAGAATAGATATAATGTCTTTGTAAAAGACACTAGTCAACACAAATAGAGATAAAAAACCTATCGTAACATTACCTAATATACTTTCTATGTTTATGGAGATAAAAGCGTAAACCGAAACAACAACTACCATTAAATATATTCGTACTAAGGGATAATTCACCTTATAGTATAATAATGAAATATGTGTTCTAAGAGTAAAGAAAATCACGTAAGAGAAGGCTGTTGCAATAGAAGCTCCTAGAGCCCCATAACTAGGTACGAGCAACCAGTTCCCCATTATATTAAAAACACATGATATTCCAGCAATAAAAATATGCCAATTTATTTTCTTATAAAAATTTATTCCTATAACAGTTGTCTCCGAAATTGTATAAAAAATGGGCATGAAAACTAAAAAAGGCATAATTGTTGCTGCAGTACTGTAATTGTTTCCTAACAAGACTACTATAAGATCCTTCGAGATTATACTTACTATTGCAACAAAAAACATTACATATGAAACCAAAATTGAGATTGCCCAAAAGAACTTTTTGTCGTCAGGACGCTCTTCAAAACGTTCGTATGCGATGGGCGTCCAAAATGTAGAAAAAGTAGTTCTAACAACTAAAACTAAAGCTACTAAACGCATAGCAGCAGAATATAATCCTAATTCCTCAAAAGTACTCCAGTTACGAAGGGCAATTTTATCAAAAGCCTCAAATAACCAAGATATGAATATCGTTAATACAAAAGGAGCGCCATATTTTAATATATCCTTCTGTGAATGCATTGCCCCTTTCCTATTACAGTAACTAATATTCCAATAATTTTTCCCAAAGTAGATAGCTATTACCACCAATACAATTAATGTAAATAATTTGGAAAAAATCAACACTTCAAACCCAGCACCCATTAGGTATAGTAGGCTTCCAATAAAGAAAAGATTAAAAATCTTTTGGAATATTTGTAATAAAGAATATAAATTTCCTTTTTGTTGCATTCTAATTACTAATTGACCGAATCTTAGTAATATTTGAACTAATATCCCTGCAGCCAGTACAAAAGCCATAGGTAAACTTTCGGCTTCAAATAAAAAAACAGTGATAGGTCTATAAAAATAAAAAATTATACTTATTAAAACCAAAGTTGTTAAGATTGGAATTCGTAAGGTATTAAATAAAAGTGTTCCTCTATGGTCTTTGTGTTCTTCATAAAAAAAACGCACAAAGGCTTGATCTGTTCCGAAAATGGTTAATATCATTCCTACTTGTATAAACACATCAAACATTGATGCTTTCCCCAGGTCAGATGGGGATATAATCCTAGTGACTATCATTGTAGTAACTAATCCTAGTAATAATCCTACCCAACTCCCATAGGAAAATTTTAAGAATTTATTAAATAAATTGTCATTCATACTAAACCTTCTCTAAACGTATTAATTTATTAAATACTTATTATAGATCTTCCATATAAAAATGCCTCAAGAGTCCTGTTCTATTTCTAAACTAATATTTTCGTTTCAATCAGAAAAATCCACACAATAATTATCTAATATTAATCTTAGTTGTTTATCATTCTGATTATTATACACATTATTGTTTGCTAACGCCTCTATTTGACTTGAATCAATTGTTATTAGTTCACTAGGAAAACAAGAAGTTTTTACGGCTTTTGTATTGTTTTTCAAAGCCATAACTTTTAGCCATAAATCATCTGCATATAAACAAAGTTTTTTAATATTAGTTTTATTGAAAACTTCTTCATTTATAGAATTTGGAGGATATAGAACCCCACTAACACCTGTAGGACAAATTAATTTAGAAGGCCCTTCAAAATTCAAAGGGTTTTGAACCCATTGATTATAAGGAGCTATTTCTTTTTCAAATGTTTTTTTAATTAAGTGACCTCTATTACAACAAATACTATCTGGAAATTTT
>NZ_JABMCR010000226.1 GCF_013179555.1 Bacillus haikouensis | reverse complement strand
TCAGAGTCGGACAGGTCACCCAGGCTCATATTGCCAGGGAACCTGTCCTTTTCATTGGAAAAATAGAACCTCTACCCCTTTTGAAAAATCAAGAAGGTCACCTATTATACTAAAAATATACAGAATTGATCACCATTTCCAAATGAACTTAAACAAGGAGGAATTTTTTTATGAAGAAAATAGTTTATTTATTATTCGCAGGTGCCTTAGCCCTTATGCTCGCAGCATGCGGAAGCGATTCAGCTGTAGAGGAACTAGAAAAAAACGATACAGAAAAAGCCGAGGCAAAAACCGGCAGTGACTCTAGCAAAGAAGAAAAATCAGATGAAGAAGCAAAAGAAGAAGACATCTGGACATACTACAATGATGCCAAATGGTCGGATGATTACAATGGCTTGAAGATGGAAATCCAAAAAGCTGTCGTGACCGACAAAGCCCCTACCATGGAAGATGAAAACGCAAAAACATCAGCAGTCGGCGTTAAATTCAAAATGGAAAACACAACAGATGGCAAATTCACATTCTACCCGGACCAGGCCGTGCTCGTAACAAGCACAGGGGAACAAATTGATATGCCTGACATGTGGGTCTCCGACAGCATCGGCGGCGAGATCGACAAAGGTGTCATCAAGGAAGGCAATATCGTCTGGTACCTTGAAAGAGGCCATGCAGAAGACATTGAGTGGATCAAGCTGGAATTCAACGGCCATCAGGGACCGGAGGATGACTTTGAATCTGAAATGAAGGAATATGAGATCGAGTTGCAATTGAAGTAAGATAAGGGTCTGATTCTCGGCAGCGAACCGGGGGTCAGACCTTATTTTTTGGGCTCAGGAGTTTGGTTACCGGACAGACGGACTGCCCCAGCCGCGCTAATATGGTAGTTGATTCGGGGACAATCCCCTGTTTATTCTGCTTACAATATAATGATTGGTCCTGCATGTGACTTATAAAGAGAGAGGGATACTAAGTCTTAGACGTGCCCTAATGACTTTTCAGAAATGAAGATTGTTGTCTTTTTGGGAGCGAATAGAATTTGGTCAATTCATCTACATATCGTAAAATGATATTCTTGGTGTGAAACTGCCTGCCGATAAAACCTCCTATGGGTAGTAGATTGGGTGAAAAATAATTCAGAGACAAAGAGAGGTCAACACTAAATGGAAACCGTATCAAACGAAGTCAAATCAGAATCCCTCAAAGCCTTCCAATCCGCCATCCGCAAATCTGAAAATGCCTTAGAAAATATGGCTCAGAAAGGCGCGAACACTACTCTTATAAAGAAGCGTCTCCACGCTCTTCAAGCCGGCTTAGCTTTGTTGGAGAGTGCATGGGAACAAAGACCTCACGACTACAACCGTGAAGAATTAATAGAAGCACGCGGTGTTTTGGTTGGTTTATTCCCTTCACTTCAGGGCATGTACGAAAAGGCGAAAGCCGGGGGGCCTCAGAAAACATTAATTGAAAGAAGAATAAAGGCATTTGAACTTGCGGCTGAGGCTATTGATGATTTTAATACAAAATAAAGATGCCAAATGGGACCAGACTCTGCCCACGTCTTGGAGTCTGGCCCCCGCCGAGGGGCCAGACCACGAAAACAAGGAAAATAGTCTTTTTATATAAAAAGATATCCAAAACTCGAATGTTTCTTCTAAATTTAAATTTCCCCTCTATGCCGAACCAGTCATTGATTGTCAAATCCCCCCATTAATCACCTTATCAAACAAAAAATCCATTTACCTCCTCCCCCCGCTCACTCATTTATTATGGAATTCTTCAAATTTATTATCGAGATTCAAAGATATCGAAAATGAAGTATCAAAATGAGGATTGCCGCTCCCCTCTATAATCGATTGTCCAGAGACATTACCGGGTTACCCTCGTTATAATCGAATTCTTTCGGATATTATCGAAACGAGACCTATAAAAGACAACGCCCTTCAGTCGACAAATGGCCCAAAACCGCAGCCAAACCTTATCCGCCTCCTTAAACTCACCCGCCCCTCTTCAACCTTGACCATCACACTCATTCTATTATGTAGTTTTCTTTTCACTCATGTAAAAAAAACTAAGCCTGACCGCCCACAAAAATTACTGAAATCTGTCGAATCTTTCCTATTTAATGAACCATTCAAACTATAAATGATCATTTTCCATAAGAATGACGATCCTCCTGTTCTATCCTCTTTTTACATTCATTTACAACAAGTTAAAAATGGTCTCCTATAATATGAGCTGTTACATTTAATCGATTCATGAAAGGAGTCTTCCGCATGACAAATGAGAGACCGGTGGAAAGTTGGATTCAAAAATTTAATGATGAGACCTTACATAAAGGGGTCGACCGTCGCAGCTTCCTTCAAGGGGCGGGGAAAGTCGCTGGCATTTCTTTAGGAGTGGTGATTGCTCAATCGATGGGCGGTTTTTCTGTGTCAGCTGAAGAACCCGGGTTTCAACATTATCCGTTTTTACTTGGGGTAGCTTCTGGTGATCCTCTACCGGATGGTGTCGTTTTATGGACACGTTTAGCCGTCGATCCGCTTAATGGCGGCGGCATGCCTGATCGTAAGATTCCTGTGAAATGGGAAATCGCAAAAGATGAACATTTCCGACATATTGTCCAGCGCGGTACGGAAGTGGCAAGTCCGGCCCTCGCTCACTCCGTTCATGCCGAGGTAGAGAATCTGGAAGCTGGTACGGTGTACTATTACCGGTTCAAAGTCGGCAAGGATTTCAGCCCGATTGGAAAAACGAAAACTCTTCCTGCACTGAATGAAGACGTCGAAAGCCTGGCTTTTGCCTTTGCTTCCTGCCAGCAATATGAGCATGGCTATTATACGGCCTATAAGCATATGGCCAAAGAAGACCTTGATCTCGTTTTCCATCTTGGAGACTACATTTATGAATATGGTCCTGATGAGTATGTAGCAAGTACAGGGAATGTACGAAAACATAAAGGACCGGAAATCCGTTCGTTGGAGGACTACCGTAACCGTCATGCTCAATACCGTTCAGACGCGGATTTACAGGCTGCTCATGCGGCATTCCCGTGGGTGGTCACATGGGATGACCATGAAGTGGAGAATAACTATGCCGACACGATTCCTGAAAAAGGACAGTCTGTGGAAGAGTTCGTGAAACGTCGTGTGGCTGCTTATCAAGCCTACTACGAGCATATGCCATTAAGACGATCTTCGATGCCGCATGGAGCAGACATGCAGCTCTACCGTCAGTTTTCGTATGGGAACTTAGCTAACTTTATGGTTCTCGATTCCCGTCAGTATCGTTCTGATCAGGCAAATGGGGATAAAAGTTCTCCACAGACGGCAGAATCTCTGGATCCTTCACGCACATTGCTGGGAGGGGATCAGGAACAATGGGTTCTTGACCATCTTGGCAAATCCACTGCCTCCTGGAATGTCCTTGCCCAGCAGATCTTTTTTGCCAAACGAAATTATGGGTCAAGCCCTGATCAGCCTTTATACAGTATGGATGGCTGGGATGGCTACACACCTGCGAGGGAACGCATCACGGAATTTGCCCGTAAGAGAGACATGGATAACCTGATTGTCCTGACAGGTGATGTGCACGCGAGCTGGGCTTCGAATATTCTGGCAGACTTTGAAGATCAGTCTTCCAGCATGCTTGGAGCTGAGTTTGTCGGCACGTCGATCACATCAGGCGGGAACGGGGCAGACAAGCGCGCAGATACGGACCGTATTCTTGCCCAGAACGAACATATTAAATTTTTCAACGATTATCGCGGGTATGTCCGCTGTCATGTCACGCCGACCCAATGGAGAGCAGATTATCGGGTGGTTCCATTTGTCTCGAATCCCGGTGCAGATATTTCGACCAGAGCTTCATTTGTTTACGAAAAAGATGCAGAAGGACTGAAGGAAATATCAACGTCAACCGTCCCTCAAGGGAAACAGATGTCTGCCGAGGTGGAAGACGATCGTCATGAAGCGCACGCCCGCGCCCATAAAAAACAAGCTCAAAAAGGCAAACAAATGCAAATGAACTAACCTTTCACCATCAAGGAGGCAGAGGCCATGAATGATCGCAACCAGCAGCTGATCGGACACTTGGAAGAACTGCGGAGCCGGGCAATTAAAACCGTGCTCGCCTTTATTGGTTTCCTTATAGCGGGGCTGGCTTTTGTGAAACCGATCTACGGGTGGCTGATCAGAGATTTAGACATGAAGCTTGCGATTCTCGGACCAAGCGAAATTTTATGGGTGTACTTGATGATAGCAGCTGTCTTCTCACTGGCTGCAACCATTCCTGTCGCTGCCTATCAAATTTGGCGGTTTGTCGCTCCAGGTCTGAGTCCAACTGAAAGAAAAGTGACGTCACGCTTCATACCAGCCTTATTCTTTTTGTTCATTTTCGGCATTGGGTTCGGATATTTTTTACTTTTTCCGATTGTCCTGAATTTTTTAACCACCCTGTCAGCTGGACAATTTGAAACGATGTTTACAGCGGAAAAATACTTCCGGTTTATGCTGCACCTTACTGTACCTTTTGGACTTTTATTTGAAATGCCGTTGGTGATCGTCTTTCTGACGGTACTTGGAATTCTGGATCCGGCGAAATTGAAAAAATCAAGAAGGGTAGCCTATTTTTTGCTGATAGTCATTTCCGTGTTGATTACACCGCCGGATTTCCTTTCGGATGTACTGGTCATCCTGCCGCTTCTCCTTCTATATGAAATCAGCATTACATGTTCAACGATTGTTTATAAGAAGCGCGCTTCCCGTTCGGCGGAGTCAGGTGCAGCTCAAGAAAATTTAGTATTAAGGAGTGAAAGGACTTGAATAAACACGATATGAACAGAAGAGACTTTCTGAAAGCAAGCGGAATCAGCACAGCTGCGCTTGCCCTGGGTACGACTGGAATCATGTCTCTCGGTGGGGATAAAGTATTTGCCGGAACATCCAAAAACCGGAATGCAGCCGGCGGTTATGGTCCTCTCGTCAAAGACCCGGGCGGAGTGATGGACCTTCCCCGCGGTTTCCAATACCGGATTATTTCAGAGGAAGGCAGATCTTTATCGGACGGCAGACCTGTCCCTGCCAAGTTCGACGGGATGGCCGCCTATACAGGCGCACATAACTCTACCATTCTCGTAAGAAACCATGAATTGAGCGGAAATAGCAAATACCCCGTGATTGGGAAAAATCCTTACCGCCGTGAAGAAACGGGCGGGACCACTTCCTTAGTCGTCGGCCCTGACCGCAAAGTAAGGAAAGAATACGTCTCTTCTTCCGGCACCATCCGTAATTGTGCAGGCGGGTCTACTCCATGGGGGACATGGCTCACTTGTGAAGAAACGCTGGAGGAAGGTCATGGCTATGTGTTTGAAGTAGATCCGAACGACCCTGAAAACAACATCTCGAAAACCCCGATCCGTGACATGGGTGCCTTTTCCCATGAAGCCACGGCGATTGATCCGGCCACAGGGATCGTCTATTTAACCGAAGACGCCGGTCCCAGTTACTTGTATCGCTACCTGCCCAACGACCGCAGTCAAAAGGTCGGTGCCCTGCAAAAAGGCGGAAAGCTTCAAGCGGCAGCCTTCGAAGAGATGAGCAGAGACGAAACAAGCCATTTCCACACAGGTCAGAAATTCGGGATTGTATGGAAAGATGTAGATCCGGAAAAACCGACCCTCGATGCAGGCAGAAAAGGTTGCATTGCTTTCAGCCGGCTGGAGGGAGCTTATTTTGAAGGCGGCGTGTTCTGGTTTGATGATACATCGGCTGGAAATAAAGACTTGGGCCGTGTGTACCGCTATATCCCGGCGACCAATACACTGGAGCTATTCTATGAATCTACTGCGCAAAATGATTTAGAGATGCCTGATAATATTTGCATCACCCCTTGGGGAGATCTATGGATTGCTGAAGACGGAGGCGGTGTCGATCGTGTCATCGGAATGACACCAGAAGGCGAAACATACGTGTTCGCAGAAAATAAAGTGAACGACTCCGAGCTTGCAGGGCCAACGTTCTCTACAGACGGCCGAACGTTCTTCATTAATATTCAATCACCCGGGATGACCTTTGCAATCTGGGGACCATTCGCCAGAAAAAATGCAGCCCGCAGAAGGCTGATGGGCCATGCTGCTCCGCCGGCTGCCTACGCACCGAACATTTCTGACAAACTATCGGCGTTTGCGGAAGTACAGGGAATGTCAGACTTAGAAGCAGCAGCATTCGAGCGCCATGGCATGCCCATTCTATAAAACCAACAGGAGGCGAAAAATATGTTAACAAACATCGGAATCCCAGGATTAATTCTTGTACTAGTGATCGCGTTGATCATTTTTGGCCCTTCCAAACTACCGGAAATCGGACGCGCATTCGGAAGTACATTGAAAGAATTCAAAAGTGCTACCAGTGATTTAATCAACGGAAACGAGCAAGAGAAGACAACTTCTGCAGACGAAGGTCAAAGACTGAAAGCCGTGGAAAAAGAAAAACAGCATACAGGCAGCTGAATTCATCGCAAAAAAACGTCCAGGGTTTATTACTCTGGGCGTTTCCTAATGAACCTTTCCACAAGAACAAATTATTAGTCTCTTGTTCCTTCATATCTTCCGACTTTTATTTTCCCCAAAAGCTTCTCTCAGCCGTTTATTCGTTTCATCAAATCTCTTTCCCTTTGCCTCGATGTATT
>NZ_JABMCR010000225.1 GCF_013179555.1 Bacillus haikouensis | reverse complement strand
GGGGGGAGTAATCCCCCTGCTTGTTTTCCAGTTAATCCTGCTTTTTCTCATTATAATATTGTACTGAAGTCATTGCACCTTCACTGACCATTGAATTATCCTCGATGTTCTGCGGGTCGGGATTACCGCCTTTCTCAACAGGCATGTCTTCGGTTTTACGTTTTTTAATCTTCGTCATGATTCCTTCTTTCATATTGTGCAGGTGGTTTCTCTTTTCTTTAGAAGACAGTAACCATCCTAATGACCCTGCAGTAACAGTAGCTCCAACTAATAAGGTTTTATTTACTTTCATCATACACTCCTCCTAGATAATGGATCATTATTTGCCTCTTTGTTTTTTTGTTATTCCCTTGATGAATCTATTTAAACATTTTAATAGACCCGTTTTATATCTTTTACAAAACCACCGGGATAGGGAGTGTCATAAATATTCCTTCAAATAATTGGCATAATAACAATATGTATGAGTCGAGGAAGGGGATTTGAGTGAGGAAAACAACGAGAAACAAATATACTGCGATTATATATATGTTCGGCGTGCTGATGACGGTAATGGTTGTTTGCGTTTCCTATTTACAAACCAATGTAATCATTAAATCGATAAAAAAGTACAGTCCGTATAACTGAGGTTTATTAGTTGCAAAGCGGCATGAATGTAAGGACAATGAAAGACGGGAGGGATGTAATGATGAAATTGAAAGGCAAAAAGATTATACAGCTGGTCAGTGGAGATTTTGAAGACCTGGAACTGTGGTATCCGGTGCTTCGCTTAAGGGAAGAAGGTGCGGAAGTACATATTGTTGCAGAAAAGGCAGATGAAGAGTATGTCGGAAAATATGGTGTACCGATTGTATCGGACCTTTCATTTGGTGAAATCGAACATGAAAGTTATGATGCCATCTTGGTTCCTGGAGGATGGTCTCCAGATAAACTAAGAAGGTATCCTGAAGTGATTAAAATGATTCAGGATATGAATTCACTTTCCAAACCAATAGGCCAAATCTGTCATGCAGGGTGGGTGTTGATTTCAGCGAAGATACTGAATGGAGTCAAGGTCACCAGCACTCCAGGTATTAAAGATGATATGGAAAATGCCGGGGCTGTTTGGGTTAATGAACCTGTTGTGGTGGATGGTCATATCATTTCAAGCCGCAGACCGCCAGATTTACCTGATTATATGAGAGAGTTTATCGGCGTAATGACCAAATAAAAAACAAAGAGGATCGGAATGAATTGCCTTTTCTGAAACGAAGGTCAGTTTATTCCGGTCCTTATTCGTTATTTTTTATTAATTTGGCTTTTGTCTTGATCCTCCACCCTCGCAAAAAAGGTCTGTTTAATAGATTGATGGGTGGTGATGGCTGCTCCTGTACAAATGAAACCATTCGCTATCCCATTAAAGTCGAAGCCTAATCGCCACCCGCTTGCTGCTACTCCAATTGCTAACAGAATCCAAATAATCAACCAATCAGGAATATGCGGCGTTTTTTTCAATGCAAAACCCAATACCCAGAGTACAGGAACAAGAACCGTCAATTGATTATGGATCGTTACATCATTCAAAAGTTCTGTCATGGAATGAGTCCCCCTTTGAATATGACTACTGCTATTCTATTCTATAAGGTCTCACATTCATGACAGTTGTTCTGGCTTATTCATGTTTCAGGGACAAAAGTCGGTCCTTTTTCCATTCTTGTAAGCCGAGGCCATGTTAGAAGTGACAATGGAAACGGTCAGTGATAAAATATGTATGACTTAATATATGATTAGGAGTTGTTAATTATGGCTAAAAAAGGATACATACAATTTCAAACAGGTGAAAAGATTGAATTTGATTTATTCCCGAATGAAGCACCGGGAACAGTGGAAAACTTTGAGAAGTTAGCAAAAGAAGGTTTTTATGATGGATTGACATTTCACCGTGTAATTCCCGGTTTTGTCAGTCAAGGCGGATGTCCTAATGGAAACGGCATGGGTGGACCAGGCTACACAATCAAATGTGAGACTGAAGGCAATCCCCACAAGCATGAAGAAGGTTCCCTTTCAATGGCGCACGCAGGGAAAGATACCGGCGGAAGCCAATTTTTCATCGTTCATGACCCTCAGCCGCATTTAAACGGTGTTCATACTGTTTTCGGGAAAGTGACTTCAGGAATTGAAAGTGTGAAGTCAATGAAAAATGGAGATGTAATGGAAAAGGTGGAAGTTTTCGACGCATAATCATAAAGATGATTTTACAGTTGAAATTTCAAGCATTATCATGTAATATATAAACTACAAGCTGCGTTGTACGTAATCATAACGAAGTTTTAACCTTTAAACTGTAACAGGGAGTTTTATATCGAAGCTGGAATGTCATGCCTCCACGATAGAGGACGACAGGAAGTCTTCTGCAAACACCCACTTTGAGGAGTGGTGGTTTAAAACTTTCTTATCTAACATTACGGCAAATGTGGCTCTAATTTTACATGATAAGCCAGTTCTCATTCGGGGACTGGCTTTTTATTTTTGTTGTGTGCCGAAAAATAAGAAAGCCCCAATGGATCCTGTGTTACTACAGGATTCATTGAGGCATGACAGCTTAATCTAAAACGAGGCCTCTCCCGTCCGTACAGTGGTTAAGTGTCCCGCAACAAGCGAATGTTCGGGAGAGGCATATTCAGTATACTACTTTTCACTCGTATTAGTAAAGGACGGTACTCTGAAAAGGTTTATTCAGGAAGCTCGCCATTTTTTTGTAAGTACTACTCAATCTCTTTAAAGCTGTTTACTTCAATATGAGATGACTGTTCTACTTGAGGAGTTGTTGAAGCTGTCCAAAGGCAAATGTAAGATCCGCCGCCCTTGCAGGATGAGTATCGGGTTCACTGTCCCCGGCAAAGTAAACGATTTCGTATTTTTTTTTCAGCTCCGAAATGACTATTTCTTTGTTGATTCCATATCTTTCCGAATAATGAGGGTGCTCACTGTCGATATTTAAGTGTACATTCTTATCTTTATAAAACCCTTCATTTGAAAACCCTTTTATCCCTTATACACCGAGATGATGCAACAGATGTTGAATATACTAATTGGTGCCGGCACTTAAGATATAAATATCACCATTGTTTTTCTGCCCTTTATTTATAAAAGAGGGGACAAGAGGGGACATGCTCATCGATTTTGATTGACTTGATATCATCAATGATGACCTCTTCCTCTTGATTGATTGATCCAAAAACAGCAGCTAAAAAATCAATATCTTTCATGTCATCCGCTTTCCATTTCGTATAAAGTTTTCTCCCATCTTCAAAATACTTCTCAATCACGAAATGATAGAAATCTTTATCCGTAATGGTTCCATCAAAATCAGAAACAAATGCCCATTTATTCATTCTTGAACCTCCTGCATCCAATGTTGCTGGCAGTGTACTTGTACTATGACTTGTTAAGAGAGACCCCCTTCATGATAATACTAAACAGTAAGCAAGTATAAGAGTCTGATTATTCTTGATAAATCGTGTAGAATAGATAATCATATCAACTTACACTGGAGTGACATCTGTGAAAAAGAAACAGCTTAAATTAAGCACTATTATCATTCTTTTCGTATGTATTATTGTCCTTCTTTCCCTTGTGATAACCGATTTGCTTATCTCAAGAACGATTAATGAAAATATTGAAGCTTCTATTGAAGAAAAAGCAAAGGTTGTGTCACGTACGGTCTCGCATTCAACAATCGTAAAGAATGGTTTGGAAAATGAAGGGGATACAAAAAGCATTCAAGAATATACACTTGATATCCAAAAGTCAGCTGAGGTATTGTTCGTGGTTGTGATGGATATGGAGGGGATTCGTAAATCGCACCCTGATCCTGAACGAATAGGCAAACATTTTGTCGGCGGTGATGAGAAAGATGTACTGGAAGGAAAGGAGAGTATGTCTATTTCAAAAGGGACTCTTGGAAGATCGGTCAGAGCGTTTTCTCCAGTCTATAATGAAGAAAATCAGCAAATTGGAGCCGTTGCTGTCGGGATCTCACTGAATCGTGTAGAGGAAGCTTTAAATCAAAGTCACCGGAGTATTTTAGTGGGATCCTTCATTGGGATCATTGTCGGAATTATAGGAGCGGTCATTATTGCGAAATACATAAAGAAAATCTTGTTTGGATTAGAGCCAATTACAATTGCCAAGATATTAGAAGAGCGGAATACCATGCTTCAATCGGTTCATGAAGGGGTTGTAGCTGTAAACAGGGATACGACCATCTCATTGGTGAATAAGTCTGCAGAGAAGATTTTTAGTGAAGCTGGACTATCTTCTGATCCAATTGGTGTACCTATTAAAGAATACATGCCTCAGACCAGGTTGGAGAAAGTCATGGAATCAGGGGAACCTGAACTGGATGAAGAACAAACGATCAATGGGGTATCTATACTGGTAAACCGAGTTCCTCTAATTGTGAACAAAGAAGTGGTTGGTGCGATCTCTACTTTCAGGGACAAGTCGGAAGTGAATCTTTTAGCTGAGCAGCTGACAGGGGCAAAGTCTCATGCCGAAGCGCTCAGGGCGCAATCACATGAATTCATGAACAAGATGCATGTGATTCTGGGATTGATTAAGTTGAAAGAGTATACAAGATTGAATCGTTATATAACTGAGCTTGTTTCATTACAAGTTGATGAAGTGAACACCGTTTCTTCTAAAATCAAGGATCCAGCCCTTGCCGGTTTCATTATGGGGAAACTGAGCTATGCAAGGGAAAAGGGTGTGGCCTTATTCATAGAATGTAACGATTTTATTCCAGAACCAATGGATCCCGCCATTACACATGAGCTGATTACGGTGATTGGAAACCTATTAGACAATAGCATCGAAGCCACAGCTGACTGTAAAGAAAAAGAAGTGCTTCTGGAATTATTCTATCAGGATAACCGGTTTGAGTTGATTCTCACAGACACCGGAAGAGGCATCCCCGAAGACATCTTCAATGATATTTTCCTTAAAGGATTTTCTTTAAAGGGAGAAGGAAGAGGGTACGGTCTCTTTTTGGTGAAAAAAAGTATTGATAAATTAAATGGAAACCTTCATGTTGAATCGAAGGAAGATTCAGGCACGACGGTGATTGTTCAGGCTTCATTCGAGGAGGGGAAGAAGAGTGATTAAGGTGTTAATAGTGGAAGATGACCCAATGGTAGCGAAGTTCAATCAAACCTATTTAGAGGAGATAGATGGGTTTCGTTTAATAGGTATATCTAACTCTGTCGAACATGCGATGAAGAAATTAAAGGAGTACAAGGTCGACTTGATGCTTTTGGATGTCTATATGCCCGGCAATCAAACCGGAATGGATTTATTGAAGTTTATACGGAAGGAGCAGCGTAAAACGGACGTGATTCTCATCACCGCGGCATCGGAAGTGGAGAATATCCAAAGTGCTCTCCGGATGGGGGTGGTTGACTACTTGATTAAACCGTTCGAATTTGAGCGATTTAAAAAAGCATTAACTTCTTATCGGGAGAGTAATCGAATGCTTCAAAAGCAGACAACCATCGAGCAGAACGAATTGGATCTGCTATTACTGAAAGATGTTCAAGAGCCTCAAACAAAAATGCCGCTTCCCAAGGGTTTGACGACGAGCACGTTATCCGTTATTTACAAAGAAACTTTAGAGTTTGAAAATGAGTCATTTTCAACAGATGATATTGCTGAGGTTACGACCATTTCACGTGTATCGATTAGGAAATACCTTACGTTTATGAAGGATATCGGGGTGGTGGATGAAACCTTGGTTTATGGAATCGGAAGGCCTGTCTATCAATATACCTTCAATAAATCGAAACTATCCCGTCTCCATAATTATTTGTAAGATAGCAGCCAACCCAGGCTGCTTTTTTTAATTTCAAAAAGTAAACAATAATTTCATAATCTTTGAAAACGAAAAGTGTTTTCATATGATGGTTATACATTGTAAGCGATTACTGAGGCGAGAAAGGGATGAACAAGATGGGACAAGCAACTTCAACACTTGCATATAAAAATGAGAAAACAAATGAGAGCGCTGTAATTCCAAAAGATCGATCAGTTCAAATTTTTAATATCCCGATACTGTGGTTTCTGATCTTCACGGGCATTACCCTCATAAGTTTGTATACAGGGAATCTTCCTGGGGGAATGATCGGCAGTCTTCTTGTCATGATGGTTCTCGGTGAATTATTTGGCTGGGCAGGCGACCGGACACCTATCGTGAAAACATTCTTAGGCGGAGGTGCGATCATTGCGATTTTCGGTTCTGCATTTATGGTATACGCAGGATTACTTCCAGAAGCGATGGTCACGTCTATGACAGACTTTATGAAAACAGGCGGATTCTTGAATTTTTATATAGCTGCCTTGATCACGGGAAGTATACTGGGAATGAATTCAAAAGTACTTGTCAAAGTGGGGCTGCGGTATTTCCTTCCTATTTTTGGTGCGGTAGCTGGCGCCATTATTATCGCCGGAATTTTTGGTTCCCTTGTTGGTTTTACGCTCCAGGAAGCCGTTCTTGTGATTACGATGCCGATTATGGGAGGAGGAATGGGAGCCGGAGCCGTTCCAATGAGTCAAATCTATTCTGAACTGATGGGTAATGATCCGAGCTACTATATATCGATGCTGGTCCCAGCACTTGCTTTAGGGAATGTATTTGCAATCATTTTAGCATCCTTGCTTGATTTGATCGGAAAGAAAGTCCCTTCATTGACCGGGAATGG
>NZ_JABMCR010000224.1 GCF_013179555.1 Bacillus haikouensis | reverse complement strand
AAGAGTCCGATGAAAACGATCGATATAATCGTAAAAGATGGAAAAACAGGTGAACCTGTAGGCTTTATCGGTTCTATTTTGGAAGCCCATAACATTGAACCAGATGTAGAAAAGTGGTTACTATGGGCATTTTCAGGATCGGTTTATCCATTCACAAATGATCCTTCCAATCCAATTGCGGATAAGCCGATTAAATTAGATGATGGCGATTATACTTTTGAAGTCATTGCAACGGATGAAAAAGGAAAGTCTTATGTAGAAGATTCAGTAATTGTTGTAGATAATAAAGCACCTGAAGTATCGTACAAAGATTATAAACCAAACTTCTATGAAGTCGATGAATCAATGTATACCGATGAAGATGGCTATCATGCCTTATGGGTCCATGCAAATGTCTACGATTCTACCATTGATGTTTTAAAATCTAAGGGACTGCCGTATGATCAGTCAGCAAGTTCAGTCTATTATTATCAAAACTCAGCTTTTCCTTCAGGTAAGTTGCCAGTACAGCCAAATGGAGATGTCAAATTTGGTGTCTTGCCAGAGGAGATTGAAGAACCTGTCAATTTAAAACTTGTTCCAGTTGATTTAGCAACGGCTGCGAACTTCTTCAGAGGAGCAGTAAGCTATACCTTTGTTAAAGAGGGGACAGGTTATGTATTGTCTAGCTATGATAAAGAAAAAGTGAAGCTTGGCGACACCATAACAATGACGTTAGATGTAAACAATGTGAAAAAACTTTTAGCTGGATCATTTGGGGTTGAATATTCTAATCAATTGTTTGAATTTAAAGATGTAAAGCTAAATAAATCGTTTGAAAAATATGCGAAAGATAACGATTTGAATATTAACCTGAAGAAGCCAACCATTGATGAGGGCCTTTGGAACAATACGGTTAATGTTGGAGCAGACATTGAACAAAAAGATTTCCAAGGATTTGATGGAGATACACCATTCCTAGATGTGAGCTTTAAAGTAGTGAATGATGAAGAATATACTGGATTCACGCAAATTAACGTTTCTGAATTTTCATATACAAAAGCGGGATCTTCGGAGTTAACAACAATTCCTGGATTTTTAAATGATCAATTTTCCATAATTCCAAAGCATTCAGTTGTGAGAGGATATGTGGATATTGAAAGCTTCTTAAATGAAGATGGTACAAATGCCAATATTGACTTTTCAAAAATAGGCGCCAATATATATGCACAAAAAGGTAATGGAAAGAAATATAAAGGTACGATTGATGAAAGAGGATATGCCGAGATTCATGGGATTCCAGTTTCCAAGAAAGATTATGATATTTATGTTGAAGTTCCTGGTCATTTAACGAGTAAGCAAACAGTCAAGCTTAGTAAAACGGTAGATGGGGAGTTAATTGGAACATCTTTTAGCTCTCGTATGGAGGTAAATCATGCTGGCGATGTAAATGGCAATGAAGTGATCGATATTTACGATCTTATTCAAGTAGCCGCCCATTACGGCAAAAAGAACGACAAAGCAGATATCAACCAAGACGGCATTGTTGATGAAAAGGATGTACGTTTCATCGAAAAGAACTTCCTAAAAATAGGTTCAGAAGCAAAGAAAAATGCGAAGCCTCAGGAGAAACTTGGCAAAAAAGGATTAGAAGATATTTTACATGCTTTAGGTCTTGAACCAAAAAATTAATGGTACAAGATACGATGAAAGTGAAGTAAAACAACATAGAATACCGACCCTAAGTGAATAAAAAATTTATTTATTAGAGTGCTGTGTTAAAGTTCATTGGGATTTTGCACTAAGTTGCTTTGTAAGGGAAGATGCGAGACTCCTGTGGGGAGAAAACGGTTTACAGAAGGCCCCGCAGGAGTGTCTAGCACTGGAGAATTCAGAGGTGGCTATTCACCGGCGTACGAACTGGTAGTCGGCGACTGAGATAACAAAATACGATGAGCCATAAAGGGTAAATCGATGATGAATCTTCGCAGGAGGTTATCTGAAGTTAGCTAGTCGATAGCCGCCGGAGCTAGACAGTCTCACGGACCGCCCGTGGAAAACGAGCACTTGGAGCGGAGATCAACAAATACATTTAACACAGCCTATTTGAAAAGGGAGGATTTCCTAAATGAAAAAGATGAAGACAGCGTTATTGGGAACCACATTAGTAGGGGCACTTGTCGTTGCAGGCGGATTTGGTACGTATTCTTGGTTTACTTCAGAGACAAGTGCATCAGGGGAAATTGCCAACGGAACATTACAAATAAATAATGGTCAAAATATCACTGAAAAGGTCATTGATGGAGTCGATTTTGCTCCCTCCCAATTAAAGTATGGAGAATGGATGACGATTGACAATTCAGGCTCTCAAGATACACATATTAAAGCAACATTAAGTCAATCATTGGACAAGGATATTAATATTAAAAAATATAAAGTTGGCTATATCGCTTTGAAATATAAGGAAAAGCCAAGTGAAGATGTTATGAAAGCATCGAAAATCAAGCTTGAGAAACTATTTAATGGAACAACCAATGTGGTAGATACTCTCCAATCTGAAGGTGATGAAGTAGAGGTTGCTCCAGGTGTTACTGCGGTAATGGGTGTAGTTGGGGAAGATGGAGTTGCAGAATTGAAAGCTGTATCAGATAAAGAATGGCTTCTTGGTGAAGGGACAAATAAACCATTCTGGAGGTTGAAATCAGATCATTATATCGACGTCGTATTTGCGATTAAATTGGATGAAAGTGCAAACAATGACTATCAAGGTGTGAAATACACAGCTGATTTGAAAGTACAAGCAAAACAAGCGGATGAAGGCTCCAAGTACGACGGGGAATAATTATGTGAGGCAGTCGATTAGTCGACTGCCTTCATTTAGCTAGGAGGGAGTTGTATGAGAAAAAGGAACTATTTGATTGTCATTCAATTCGCTATATTAATCTATTGCTTGTTTTTCTTAGCTGGAAGATTGGATACGTATGCTTGGTTTACATCGGAAATTAAAGCAACCGGACAAATAACAAATGCCACTACAGAAGACTTGTTATCTATATCAACTAGTGACATCATCTATCATACTAATTGTGAAATTTCACAAGAACTCATCATAAAGAACATTTCAGATATAAAAATCCCTATTAAACTTGTAAATAATGAACAATTATTAGATCCCGGAGAATCGTTCAAAACTTCGGTAAAGCAGACCATTTCATGTGAGAAAACTGAAGTGGGCTATCATCTAATCGGACTAAACCATTATATTGATGAAATGATCCATGTCCCTCTTAATCAAGAAAAACTTTTAGCAACGGTTGAAAAGAAAAAAGAAAAGGAGGAAGAGAAGGAAATAAAGAAAGATCAATCAAATGATAATGCTTCAGAAAAAAACAATGAGGAAAGTACTCAAGCTGAATCGGACGAGCCAACAATGCCAGCTGAAGAAGAGAAAAGTGATCAAACTGAAAATGATCCCGCAGTCAAAGGGCAATTGGATCAGCCAGTAATTCCTAACGAAGAAGTCGATCTATCTTCAGATGATGGAAACAAACAAAGTGAGGAAATAGAAGTTCATTCAAAATGATTATTTAATAGTCTTTTATCTTATTTTCAATGGGGGAAGGTTTAGTACATGAAACGAAAAAAACGATTGATACCATATCGAATTCTTAGTGCGAGTATTTTAGCGACGTTATTAATTAGCGGAGGTAGCTCTTCCTATGCGGGCACTGGAAAAGATGATAGTCAAAGTAAAGTCAATGTCGAATCAATTGTTAAGAACAGTCAGGAGATCTTTATTGATCAACGAAACGAAGCAGGTAAAAATGCGGCAAACCAACTAGGGATAACGAAACAGGAAATAAACAATGCCACTAATAAACCATATTCACCTAAGGATAAAGTTAGGGTAATGGTTGAATTAAGCGAGGAACCACTGATGGATTCAGAAAAAAATGAATCCGATGAAATGAAGCTATTAAAAACACAGGATCAGGTCATTACCCAAATATCAAAAAAGAAAATGAACCCAAAACTGAGACACCAATTTGTTCAAGGGATTAATGGATTTAGCCTGGATACCGAATTCCGTCATATAGATGAAATCCAAAAAATAAAAGGTGTTGCGAATGTAAGGATTGCAAACACGTATTCAGAAACAATGAAATCCTCAAAAGGATTGGTACAAGCTCAACAAGTTTGGGAGGAGCTAGGCTATCATGGTGAAGGAATGGTTGTCGGGGTTGTTGATTCAGGTGTTGACTATCGCCATAAAGATATGGTGATGGCGGAAGAAGGAAAATCTAAAGAAAAGCTAACAGAATCAAATCTAAAGAAAAAGCTGGATGAGACTGAAGTGAATGATCGTTGGTATACGGATAAAGTACCAACGGGCTATGATTGGGCAGACAAAGATGATGATGTGCTTCCATATGAAAGCTCACATGGTATGCATGTTTCAGGAACCATCGGAGCAAATGGTGACGAAGAGAATGATGGTGTAAAGGGAATTGCCCCTGATGTACAAATTCTTGCAGAGAAAGTTTTTTCAGACAATGGCGGGGGAGCATATGAGGATGATATTGTTGCTGGAATTAACCATGCCGTCGAAATGGGAGCAGATGTCATTAATTTGAGCCTTGGATCTGATGGTGGATTTGTTGGGGAAGAAGACGATGCAGTACAAAAATCCATTCGACTTGCAACCAATAACGGAGTATTGGTCGTTGCTGCTGGTGGAAATGCTTATTATAGTACAAAAAACAATAAGCTGTCCTCTTCGATGAAACCTTATGCTGATAACCCTGATATCGGTGTAATGGGTTCGCCGGGTGTTAGCCCATATGCCTTGCAAGTGGCTTCCTATGAAAATAGCATTGTCCATAAACCAAGTATGAAGCTTTCTGATGGTAGTAAAATCGCTTTTTATGAACCAGGTTATTTAAAATTAGAAACTGGAATTAAAAAAGGAAAAGAGTATCCACTTGTTTTTGCAGGTAAGGGGGACTCAAAAGATTATAAAGATATTGATGTAAAAGATAAAATTGTTGTTGTCCAACCAGAAATCGATTTTGTAATCAATTCACATCTTCAATTTAATGCTGAAGATAATGGAGCAAAAGCAGTTATTATTGCACCGATTCCAGCATGGGGAGATTATAATGAGACAACTTTTAGCCCATATTCTATACCGGCTGTTGTAACAAGTGTAAAGGATGGACAAAAGCTTATCGATCAATTACAGAATGGCCAATCTATCTCTACCCAATTAAGTGGAGGAATATGGGTTCAAAATCCAAATCATGATGAAATGTCAGATTTCTCATCTATAGGTGCTCCACATACACTGGATTTTAAGCCTGAAATTTCTGCACCAGGTGGAGAAATCTATTCAACGGTTTTTGATAATCAGTATGATGTGTATAGCGGAACTTCAATGGCCACACCTCATGTTGTTGGCGGAGCTACACTTATCCTCCAATCCTTTTATGAGAAAGGCTTGCCAAAAAACATGAATACCGTATTAAAAACGAAAACAGCATTAATGAATACTTCAAAGATCGAATATGATCCAAGTACAAATAATGTGACACCATATTCTCCACGTAAGCAAGGGGCAGGTATGATGCAAATAAAAAATGCGCTGCAAACACCTGTTTTGGTCGAAAATAAACAAGCAAGTGCAGAAAGTAAAGGGTCAGTTACCTTAAAAGAAATTAAAAATCAAATGGCTCAATTTGATTTAAATGTCACCCCTCTTTCTAAGAAAAAGACGGAAGATGTTGAGTACAATGTCTATTTAGATGTATTAACAGATGATACAGAGTACAAAGAGTATGATTTAAATGGAGATGGCAAGCCGGATCGTTCCCACGATTATTTAACAATGTCAAGTAAGCGGGTAAAAGATGCGGTCGCTTTACTAAATGGAAAAAAAATCAGCCATGATAAACCAGTGAAAGTGAAAATCAAAAATGGAAAAGTTGAAAATTTACATGTAGATATTATTCTACCAAAAAATTTAAGAAAAAATAGTTTCGTAGAAGGTTATGTCCGTTTTGTCCCTGTAAACAAAGATTTACCTGAATTATCTATGCCATATATGGGCTTTTACGGTAAATGGGATTCTTTAAAAAATATTGATGCGCCAGCATGGGATAAGGATGTATTTTTGGGCTATACCGTTCTTTGGGATGATTTAGGTGAATTGCCATTAGGTTATAATGCTCAAACAGGAGAATTTGATATGGACCATATTGCTTATTCACCAAATTCAATTGTTCCAGGTGTCTATTCATCCTTTACAGTGTTTAGAAATTTAAAAGAAGTAAATCTTTCGGTAGAGGATAGTGAAGGGAAAAAAATTCGTCAGTTAGGAAACTTTAGTGAGTATACACCTGATGGGTCACCATGGAAATTTTCCAAAAATGTAATGGCATATGAGGATTTTTCTGTTTCTGCAGGAATGTATCAGTGGGATGGTGTGGATGATCAAGGGAATGTCGTGCCAGATGGTGAATATCAGTATACGATTACAAGTACACTTGATTACAAAAATGCCAAACCACAAAAGTTGAAAATGCCAGTTAAAATTGATTCCATTGCACCGACGATTGACAATATTCGAGTGGAGCCAGTTGATGGAAAGTACAAAATTTCCTGGGATGCAAAGGATAATCAAGGTGGAAGCGGATATGAGGGAGCGATCCTTTGGATTAATGGCCAATATTATTCTTTTCCAGAGGGGGATACTTCTT